>CAITMP010000319.1 GCA_903893525.1 uncultured Acidobacteriia bacterium
GATCCCGAAGATCTGTTCCGGATATTCGGATCCCACGACACCGTTCGGCAGGACCCCGGTGGGCGATTTCAGCTTGGCCGGAGCCACAACCAGGGAGAAGCTGGCCGAGACCGTGACCTCGCGGCTGTCCGTTACTTTGGCGGTGAAACTGTAGGTGCCGGATTTGGCCGGTGTACCCGATACTGTTCCATCCGGGCCGAAAGCCACACCCTCCGGCAGACTTCCACCTTGGCGCTGCCAAGTGTAGGGCGGCGTGCCCCCGGTTGCTGCGACGCTGTCCGCGTACGCCACATCGACCGTCGCGCTCTTCAGACCCGATTTGGAGATGGTCAGCGTGGGCGGGGCCGTGATATCCAAGCCTAGGGACGCGGTCGCACTCAGCCCATTGGAGTCGGTCACCCGGACCGAAATGGAGGCCTTGCCCGCAGCCTTGGGCGTGCCGCCCAGAATACCGGCACCGGACAGGCTCATTCCGTCGGGCACGCCTGTTGCGGTCCACGAGTACGGCGGTGTTCCGCCGGTTGCCGTGAAGGCCCCTGCGTACGCGGATGTGGTGCTGGCAGTGGTTGCCTGGGGGGTAGCCGTAATGCCCAGGACTGCAACCGAAAACGTCTGTGTCTTGCTGACGGGCTGGCCGTCCGTAACTTTGGCCGAGAATGTAAAGTTGCCAGCCGCTCCTGGCGTTCCGGAGAGGTTGCCGTTGCCGTCGAGACCGAACGATCCCGGAAGTCCTGTGGCTGTCCACGTGTACGGTTGCTTTCCACCGGTTGCCCCGAGCGTGCGGGTCAATCTGCCGCCGACGGCGACGCCGCCCAGATCGGCTGAAGTGGTAATCGTCAGGTCGAGGAACGCTACTGTTAGGGAGAGCTGCTTGGAAACGGTCTGGACGGCGATGGAATCGGTCGCAGCCACAAGCACGCTGAAGGTGCCCGCAACGGCTGGAATACCCGAAATCGTGCCGTTGCCGGCCATGGCGAGGTTTGCCGGAAGTCCGCTGGCCGACAAGGTGACGGTGCCGGAACCACCACTGGCCGCAACGGAGGCCGTGTACTGCTTGTCACCCGTTGCTGCCGGCAGCGAATCCGTCACGATGGAGAGCGGAGGATAAACGGCCAGCTTGAGGATTTTCGTCGCAGGTGCGACGCCGTCAGTGGCTCGAACGGTGAATGTGAATGTTCCGGTACCGGTGGGCGTTCCCTGCAATACGCCTGCGGGCGAAAGGCTCATTCCGGGGGGGAGCCCGCCGACCTCTCCTACGATGCTCCACGTCAGAGGCAGTGTTGCGCCGCCTTGGGCTGCCATGGTTACCGCAGTGTAGGCTCGGCCGGAAATTCCGTTGACGAGGCTTGAAGTGGTGATGTCGATCGGCGCGTTCACTTTCCAGCTAAGTGACTTTGTGGCCACGACGGAATGCGAGTCCGTTACTTGGAGCGGTATGGTGAATGTTCCGGTCGATGAGGGCGTACCGGACAACGTTCCGGCGGCCGAAATTGTCAGGCCGTTGAGAGATGCCGGAGCCGGGCTGCCTGGGATTGCCCATGTGTACGGGGGGTAGCCGCCGATTCCAGCCACCGTCGATGCAAAATTGGTGCCTGTCACCCAATTCGTAAGCGAAAGCGTAGTGACTTTCAGGTCCTCGGGATTGATCAGGATCGAGAAAGCCTGCGTCGTGCTGGATGCAGGGGATTGCGAATCGGCCAACTGCAGCGTGAAAGTAGTCGTGCCGATGGGCAGTGTGGGTGTGCCGCTCAGCGTGCCGTCCGTGGCCAAGCTCAAGCCCGCGGGTAGTGTGCCCGACGCCAAAGTCCATTTGTACGGGGTCGTTCCGCCGGTACCCGTGAACGAGTAACTGTACGGCACGCCAACTTTGCCGGAGGGCGGCGTTTGCACGCTGATCACGAGTTGGGCTACGGTTGCCGCCGGCCCGAGAACGTCCAGTGCGAAGTCTCCAGTCCGCTGGATACCCGAATCGTCGTAGAAGCCGGGCTGGGTATCGTCGCCGCTGGTAAAGTTTCCCAATCCCGCGAATACGAAGGAATCGTCGAGGGTAGGGCCGTTTGCAGTGTTGTCCGACTGGGTTAGCAGCACCTTGTAGCTGCCGGCAGGGAGCTGGACCGTGATGTACGAGTCCCAGCAGAAGCCTGTCTTGGTCTCCGCCGCGACTACGCTGCAGCCGCCGTCCTGGTTCGTGGCGAGCAGGTTCCCGCTGGAATCGAACAGTGACAGGGTGGGGTCGAATCCCCCCGATGGGATGACGGTTCCATCCCCATTGGTGCCGCCACCAAAGGAGAAGGTGCGGACCGTCACAGGGCCGGCTGCGGGAATCGTGAAGTTGAAAAAGCGGGTTTCGTCGTCCTTGGCGAAAGTTCCGGTAAAGGAAAAGTGCGTAGTGGCCCCAGGAACATCGCGGGGCTCGGCACCGTAGGCACCCGAGAGGGCCACCAACAAGTGCAGCGCAAGTGCGGATACCGCTGTTGGACGGATTGTTTTCTGCAAGGGCGGAATCCGCGTTACTGGCCTCATTCCACGTCCCACCTACGGCGCGGTCAGACCAGCTCCCTTCATGTTACCTGCATTCGAGTCCTCTAACCAAGGACTTTTGGGGACGGGCTGAAATTTTGCAGCGCTCCGATCACGAATGCATACTCGAAGGCCTTCTCTTTGAGCTTTTCGTAGCGGCCGGATGGTCCGCCATGTCCGGCATCCATGTTGGTTTTCAATAGAACGACGTTGTCGTCGGTCTTCGTATCGCGCAATTTGGCAACCCACTTGGCCGGTTCCCAGTAGGGTACGCGGGGGTCGTTGAGGCCGCCCGTGGCGAGAATCATGGGGTACGCCTTGGCCTCCACGTTTTCGTACGGTGCGTAGGACCGGATGTACCGGTATGCATCGGGCTCATTCGGGTTGCCCCACTCCTCGTATTCCGTTACGGTGAGCGGAAGTGTTTCATCCAGCATCGTGTTCACCACGTCCACGAAGGGCACGTGGGCGACTACGGCTCGAAAAAGACCCGGCCGCATGTTCGTCACCGCGCCCATCAGCAGCCCTCCCGCGCTGCCGCCACAGATGGCCAGTTGCTCGGGCGTTGCGTAACCATCATCGATCAACGCTTCCGCTGCAGCGACGAAATCATGGAACGTGTTCGTCTTGCGGCCCAACTTGCCGTCGTCGTACCAGTTCCGGCCCATGTCCGCGGAGCCCCGGATATGGGCCAGCGCGAACACGAAGCCCCGGTCCAGCAGACTAACCCGTTCGGAGGAGAATGACGGCTCGGTCACGATACCGTAGGAACCGTAACCGTAGAGGTAGGTCGGCTTTGGCCCAAGCTTGCAGTCCCGGCGGTAGACCAGTGAAACCGGCACCCGGACATCGTCATGGGACAGGGCGTAGATCCGTTCGGTGACGTAGTTGGCGGGGTCGTAGCCACCGAGGACGGGCTGGCGCTTCTTCAATTCCCGCGTCCTCGAATCCATGTCGTAGTCGTAGACCGAACGCGGCGTGGCAAGGGACGAATAGGCGAATCGGAAGAGCGTGGTCCCATATTCCGCGTTCATCTCGCCTGAAATGGTGTAGGACGGCTCGTCAAAGGCGACGAAATGCTCCTGTGCGGTCCGCGTGTCCCGGATGCGCAATCTCCTTAGGCCTTCGAATCGTTCCAGTACGACCAAGTGGTTGAGGAAACCATCGATCGATTCCAAGGTCGTGTCAGTGCGGTGGGCTTGGACCTCCTCCCAGGAATCCGGCGTTGGACTGGCTGCCAGGGCGCGGAGCAGTCGGAAATTCCGGCCCTCATCGTTCGTCCGCATGTAGAACCAGTCGCCTTGATGCTCCACATAGTACTCGACGTCCTGTTTGCGGTCGAGCAGAACGCGGAAATCTGCTGTCGGATCGGATGCCGGGGCGTAGCGGATCTCAGTCGTCGTATGGCTGGAAATGACGACAATCAGGAATTCGCCGCTGCGTGTGCGGTCGATCTCCACATTGAAGCGTCCGTCGGGTTCCTCGAATACTTCAACAGGTGCGGCGTCCGACCCCGCAATACAGCGCCAAAGCTTGTGCGGGCGCTTGGTTTCGTCCAGAGTGGTGTAGAAAAATGTTGCCGAATCCGCAGCCCAGGCCGCCCCGTAGTAGACGCTTGGGATTTGGCCCGGCAGCAACCCGCCCGTCCGCAGATCGAGGAACCGGAGTGTATAGACCTCTGAGCCGTCGGTGTCGATGGCGTAGGCGAGCAGGTTCCCGTCCGGGCTGACATGCTGGAACGCCAAAGAGAAATAGGCGTGGCCCTCGGCCAGGGAATTGCAATCCAGGATTGTGGTCGCATCGCCGTTGCCGACCGGCTTGCGGCAAAGGATCGGGTATTGTCTGCCCTCCTCGGTGCGGACGAAGTACTCGAAGTTCCCCATCTTGTATGGCGCGGACGAATCGGTTTCCTGGACGCGGCCCTTCATTTCGCTGTAGAGCGCAGATTCGAGTTCCGCCATCGGCTGCATGAACTCGGCGGTGTAGCGGTTCTCCGCCTCAAGGTACGGAATCGTGTCCAGGTGTTCGCGGTCCCGCAGATGGAACCAGTTGTCGATGACGGTTTCGCCATGGATGGTCCGCAGATGCGGAATTTTCGGCGCGGAGGGAGGGAGAGTTGCCACTTACAAAGGTTTACCGCATTGAAACACGCGCAGTGCTAAATTTCAGATGTGCGCATCCTGATTGTGGATGACGACGACGAACTCTCCAGCCTTTTAACCGAGTTGCTGACGCGCGAGGGGTTCCGTGTCGATACCCAAAACGATGGTCGCCGCGGCTTGGCTGCGGCGCTGAACGGCGGCTACGACCTCATGGTCTTGGACGTCATGCTGCCCGGCTTGGACGGCTTCGAGATTCTGAAAAGAGTCCGACGCGAAGCTCGCCTGCCGATTCTCATGCTCACCGCGCGTGGTGAAGACGAAGACAGGATCATGGGCTTGGACTTGGGGGCGGACGACTACATGTCGAAGCCTTTCAACACCCGCGAATTGGTAGCCCGGATCCGTGCCATCCTGCGCCGGTTGGAAAACCGGACTGCGGGCGACCGGTTCGAGGTGAACGGGATCTCGATAGATCCCGGATCCCGCGAGGTTTTGCGGCAGGGCAAGGCGGTCGAGGTGACCACCTTCGAGTTCGACATTCTGGAAACCCTGATGCGGTCTGCCGGCCGCGTGGTTTCCC
>CAITMP010000320.1 GCA_903893525.1 uncultured Acidobacteriia bacterium
CCTTGACTCCCCCCCCAGCAACTATAGTGTCAATGATGGAATCCATAATCGACAGGTCACCAACGTGGTCCCCTTCGCGGGATAGGCACGGATTGTCTGAATACTATTTCGTGACGCGTGATTTTGACGATGCGTCTTTCTATTCGCAGTTGACAGCGGAACAACTACGCGCTGAAGTCGAATGCGGGACAATCCAGCCGGAGTGGCTCGCCACTCCCAATGTACAGGATTGTTCCTACAACGACTTTGTCTTGTTGGACAAGCCAGCATCGTGCAGTACGGTGGCCGAACTACTTGCTACTCTGGATTCATCCAACGAAGCTCCCATGGAGGCTCCCCCGGATGTCACCCCACCGGAAAATCTGCCATTCAGTTTTGGCTCGGCCGGGTTGACACCGATTTGGTTGATGTTCCACGGCAGAGCAGGATCGGGATGGCTTCTCGTGCTGTTTGGCCTGCCCCTTCGGCTCCTCCAGGAATTTGGTATTGCCGGCATCATCACAGCCTTGACGATTAGGATTGTGATTCAAGTCGTCGCCGGGATGCAGGGCAGCAAGATCGCCTGGCTGGACCGCGGCTGCCGGAGCGTTGATCAACTCGAAAGGGACGAGAAATGGTGGTCCGTTATTGGGGTCATAATATGCTTCATCGAAGCACTCGTCTTGCTCGCCAGTCTTTTATCTCTTTCAAACCATTGAGCGGGTCGAGTGGGGGGTAGCCTCGGTGCGACCCCCCAGCCGAATTAGACTACTTCTTCTGCAGCTGCTTGGCGACCTTTTCCACTTCGCCCCAGACCCGGAGCAGGTTGCCGCTCCACATCTTGCCGATTTGCTCCTCGGTGTAGCCCCGACGGACCAGTTCCAGCGTCACGTTGAATGCCTCGGCTGCCGAATTCCAGCCGTCGATACCGCCACCGCCATCGAAATCGGAGGAGATGCCGACGTGGTCGATGCCGATCAGTTTCACGGCATAGTCGATGTGGTTTACGAAATCCTTGACGTTGGCGCGGGTTGCAGGGGGGAATTGGGCGTCGATTTCCGCCATGCGCTTTTCCACTGCGGCGCGCTGTTCCGGGGCGACAAAGTTGGCGAGGTTCAGACCACCTCGTCCGCCGCGCGCTGCCGCGACCGGATGTTCGGGATCTTCCACCTGGCATCCAGCGGCACCGCGTCCACGACCACCACCAGCACCACGCCCTGCACCACGTCCACCGCCGCCGGTCGGAAGGAACTCCTCCCGGAGTTTTTCAAGGGCCGCCGTACGTTCCTTGGACTCGGTCTTGACGTAGGATGCGAAACCGACAACCTGGATCACGCCGCCGTTCTTCTTGAGCGCGAGCAACTGTTCGTCGTCCATGTTGCGGCTGACGTTGGCCAAGGCGCGCACGCCGGAGTGGGATGCGATGACCGGGGCCTTCGAGAGGCGGATCGCCTCCAGGTTCGCACCCTTCGAAGGGTGCGAAAGGTCGACCATCATGCCAAGACGGTTCATTTCGGCGATGACTTCGCGGCCGAGAGGGGAAAGCCCGTTGTTGTAGAGGTAGCCCTGGGCTTCACCGGTGTTGGAGTCGGCCAACTGGCTGTTGCCGTTGTGGGCAAGAGACATGTAGCGGCCGCCACGATCGTAGAACTCCTTCACGCGCTTGATATCAGTGCCGATGGGATAGCCGTTTTCCACGCCGATAACAGCGATGCGCATGTTCTTCTTGTGGAGTGCGAGGACATCAGCCGGGGTGAGCGCGAGGCCCATGTTGTCGGCGGCGAGCTTTTCGGTGAAGCGGTGGACGGCGTCGAACTTGGCAACAGCCTGCTTGTAGGCGTCGTCATAGCCTTCGGGAGTCAGGGGACCCTGGCCGACATAGGCAATCATGAACGAGACATCCATGCCGCCTTCCACCATCTTGGGGATGTTGACCTGGGTGGTGAGGCGCATCTTGTAGTTGCAATCCGCCGTGAAGTTGGAAGCCTCGATGTCGTTGTGGGTGTCGAGCTTGAGGACGTGGGAGTGGATCGCTTTGGCCTTGGCGACCAAGGCGGCTTCGCTGCCGGTCGGCGGCGCCTGGGATAGGGCCGGGGTGGTCCCAAGGGTGGTCAGAAACAGGATGCCAGCGGTGGCCGCCGCGGTTCCGGCAAGCAGGAGCTTGTGGTTGGTGTCTTTCATGAAATCCTCTCGATAGTTCTCAAGACCGACGGAGGTCGCGCGGGAACGTGCCATGCCCATCGTAGCAATGGGGAGGTGCGGGGGAGTCCGGAACACGCATATGGGAGTTCATCCTGAAGTTCACGGACTTGGCGAACACCCGAAGATGGCGCGGATTCCGAAATCAGGGGAGACCCTGGGACAGGTCTATGACCGCAAGGCCTTCGGCGGCGGCAACGGTTCCTAGATCCTTGTCCGCGACCACCATAATATCCAACAAGCCGCTGGCCCGAAGTGTCAGGGCCGATGCAAGTTGAAGGGCGTCGAGCGTTCGTAAACCTCTGGAAATCCCATGGCGGGCAACCAGTTCGCGGGCCAAGGCACAGTGGTTATCGCGCAAAGCCACGATCTCGATATTGCCGCCCGAAACGTGGGTGAACAACTGCCCTCTGGACGCGGCCCATCCGTCCGGGGTCATCTGTTTCGCACGCACTTTCTTTGCCAAGGCCGATTCCAATTCTACCAACGCAAGCCTTGACACGACAAAACGTACATCTGGCAGAGAAAACAGCCGTCTGACCTCCAGACTTCCATTTTCTTCGTGGTAGCGTTTTGCGAGAGCACTTGTATCGAAGAAATAGTACACCACTCCAGAATCCTAGTCGGCTTTCCTTTCCGCAATGATGTCGTCCGACCAAGAGGAATGATCGTTCGCCAACATGGATCGGAGCTCTTCCCAGGAGGGGACCTGATGGCCCCGTGATTCGAGGAGGGCCAACTCGCGTCTGGCCTCGGCGATGCATTCGTGGTCCAGAAACGCGCTGAGCGGATCCGGACTGCCGGAGTCCGAGCGGGTGACGAGCAAGTGCACCCGTTCCCGCGCCCCGATCATGGAGAGGGGCGCAAGTGGCCTGAAGACTCCTTCCTCAAAGATTGCATCCATTTGAACTGTCATAACCGGGCTACCCATGAAGAAAATTGTAGCGCGTGTCGGGGATGGCGCACTGGGTAGTTGCGTTACAGCCTGCAGATCAGCAATTCGCGTTCGTAGACGATCTCCGGCGGCAGGTGGTCGTGGAGGTCGATGAACAGTTCCTCGTGGCCTATCACTTCCTTGCGCCAGTCGTCGTTGTCGAAAGCCTGCAGCTGGTCGAACTTCTCCTGTGGGAAGTCCATGCCGCGCCATTCGATGTCTGCATAGCGGGGCATCCAGCCGATGGGGGTTTCGCGTCCAGCGGCTCGGCCCTTGGAGCGGTCGACGATCCACTTGAGCACGCGCATGTTTTCGCGGAAGCCGGGCCAGACGAACTGGCCGTCCTTGTCCTTGCGGAACCAGTTGACGTGGAAGATGCGCGGTGTTTCGGTCAAGCGGCGCTGGACCTTCAGCCAGTGGCGGAAGTAGTCGCCCATGTGGTAGCCGCAGAAGGGGAGCATGGCCATGGGGTCGCGCCGAACCTTTCCGACGGCTCCGGCAGCTGCAGCGGTGGTTTCCGATCCCATGGTGGCACCGGTGTACACGCCCGCGCTCCAGTTGAAGGCTTGGAAAACCAGTGGCATAGTGGTGGCGCGGCGGCCGCCGAAGATAATGGCGGAAATCGGCACGCCATTGGGGGATTCCCAATCCTTGTCGATGGTGGGGCACTGCGACGCGGGAGCGGTGAAACGCGAATTCGGGTGGGCCGCCTTGACGCCCTTCCTGCCGTCCTCCGGGGTCCACGGGTTGCCCTGCCAGTCGGTCAGATTGGCGGGCGGAACATCCGTCATACCCTCCCACCAAACGCCGCCCTCGGGCGTGAGTGCCACGTTGGTGAAGATCGAATTCCGCGCCAGGGTCTTCATGGCGTTGGGATTGGTTTTCATCGACGTGCCTGGCGCGACGCCAAAGAATCCCGCTTCCGGATTGATGGCGCGCAGCCGTCCCGTGGAATCGGCCTTGATCCAAGCGATGTCGTCGCCGACCGTCCAGACCTTCCAACCCTCAAAACCGTCCGGCGGAATCAGCATGGCGAAGTTGGTCTTGCCGCAGGCAGAGGGGAACGCGGCCGCCACGTACGTCTTCTCGCCCTCGGGATTTTCGACGCCAAGGATGAGCATGTGCTCGGCCAGCCAGCCCTCGTCGCGGGCAATGTTGGAGGCGATGCGGAGCGCGAAGCATTTCTTGCCCAGCAGGGCGTTGCCGCCGTAGCCGGAACCGTAGGACCAGATTTCGCGCGTTTCCGGGAAGTGGACGATGTACTTTTCCTTGTTGCAGGGCCACGCCACATCCTGCTGGCCGGGTGCGAGCGGAGCGCCAACCGTGTGCATGCACGGCACCACGCGCTTCAAGTCCTTGTCGATTTCGCGGAACACGTCGAGACCGATGCGGGCCATGATCCGCATGTTGACAACGACGTAGGGGGAATCCGTCAGCTGCACGCCGATCTGCGACATGGGCGAATCGATCGGGCCCATGCTGTAGGCGAGCACGTACATGGTCCGCCCGCGCATGGAGCCGTCGAACAGGCCCTTGAGTTTCTTACGCATCTCGAACGGGTTGACCCAGTTGTTGGTGGGGCCGGCGGCGTCGCGCGAAAGCGAACAGATGTAGGTGCGGTCCTCGACGCGGGCAACATCGTCCTTGTCGGACCGGGCGTAGTAGCAACCGGGCCAGAGTTCCTCGTTGAGCTTGATGAACGTTCCGCCAGCTACCATCTGGGCGCAAAGGGCGTCGTTTTCCTGCTGGGAGCCGTCCACCCAATGGATCCTGTCGGGCTGGGTGAGCTTGGCCATCTTCTCAACCCACTTTCGCAAGTGGGTATTCCTGCTCAGCGGCTGGGTCAGGTCTCTGGATTCGAAATCGGTTGGAGGCATGGTTGACGGCGCGGTCCTTGGTCGGAGTTGTTTCCGGTATCCTGGGCCGGATGTTTCCAAAATAGCAGGAGACACAAGCCGGACAAGACCGCGCCGTCGTATGGACTACCCGGCGGATGGCCGCGCGGGTGGGCGGACGGGGGCCTTGCAGCAGTCGATCGAACAGCTGCCGACCGGTCCGGTGAGAGCCGCCGTAACCAGCTCGCGGATGGCCGAAACGAAGGCGGGGTGGGTGCCGGCCGTACCCGCACGGACAAATTCAATCCCGCGTTCGGCGGCCGCTTCAGCGGCCTCGGTGTCGAGATCGTACATCACTTCCATGTGGTCGGACAGGAAGCCGACGGGCACCACCACAAGTTTCTTCGCCTCGGTCCCCCGGACGTAGTCGACGATATCGGGTTCCAGCCACGGCTGGGTCGGGGGGCCACTGCGGCTCTGGTAAACCAGCACTGGCTCGGGAAGGCCGAGGGTCTGGTTGACCATGGCGCAGACGCCGAGGAGCTGTCGCTCGTAGGGGCTCGATTGTGCCATCGACACGGGAATACTATGCGCCGTGTAGACAACATCGGCACCGGGAAGCTTTTCCAGCGCCTCGCGGACGCGGTCCGTGACGGCGGCGACGAAACCGGGGTGGTTCCAGAACGGCGGGAGCTTGTGGACCATCGGGGCACCTTCGCCGACGGCGGCGCGGGCACGTTCCAAATCCTCGCGGTACTGGCGGCACCCGGAATAGGAGCCAAAGGCGGAGGTGGCGACGGCGACTGCATTCTTCACCCCGTCGTCACGCATCTTGGCCAGGGTGTCGGCCAGCATGGGGTCCCAGTTGCGGTTGCCCCAGTAGATCGGCAGATCCAAATTGTGGGACGCGAAGTCTGCCGTGAGCGCTGCTAGCAGCTCGCGGCACTGCCCGTTGATCGGACTCGCGCCCCCGAAATGGTAATAATGCTCGGCAACCTCCAGCATTCTTTCGCGGGGCACATTCTTGCCGCGAAGCACGTTTTCGAGGAAGGGGATGACGTCCTCGTTCTTTTCCGGCCCTCCGAACGATATGAGCAGGAAGGCGTCGAACTCGTTAGGCATGGTTCTCCATCGGGGAAGTTTCCACAAAGGCGTAGGGGCGGACCGGCGAACCAGTACCACCCCTGATTTTCAACGGTATCGCTACGAACAGGAACTCCGCGGCTCCGGCGACCGACAGTGCCTCCAAATTGAGGCACTCGACAATATGGATGCCGGATTCGACCAACAGATGTACGTGGACCGACATTTCCGGACTCGGAGTGAATTCGAACGGTGCGGTGTCGCTCCCGGCGGCAAAGACTCCTTTGCCGCTCAGCCATTTGGCTGCGTCCAAGGTGGGCCCGGGGCTGTGGACCTGGGAGATGAACTGCGCCGGATCATCCCAGTACTGCCCCCAGCCCGTGCGGATCAGCGCAACGTCGCCGGGATTCACCCTTGCGCCGCAAGCCTCCAAATGACCTGGGAGGACGACAAAATCCTTCGGCAGGACGGGCAGGCCTACAAGCTTCGGGATGTCGAAGAGGACTCCCCGGCGGAGAATCGGAGCAATGGTATCGACAGTGTGGTGGACAATGCCTTCGGCGTAACTCTGCCTGGACGCGTCCTCGCCGCCGAACATCCTGCCGCAGCAGGAAAAATGGCACAGGGCGTCGATGTGCGTTCCCGTGTGTGCACCGAGCGCCAAACCTTCGGACGCCGAACTGGCAC
>CAITMP010000321.1 GCA_903893525.1 uncultured Acidobacteriia bacterium
GTTGCTCGCTCGACTGCCAAACGGCCGGCGCATTAGTTGACGGACGCAATGCTGAGCAGCACATGAAGGCTCATCTTTCCAGCGCCGTGGTGCGGAGATTATCCGCATCTTTTCTTCGGTCGTCTCTCTCCGTTAAAACGGTGATGGAAAAGTTGTCTTCAGCGCACATTAGTCCTGCTCAACCTTGCGAGGCAAAAACGAACTCGAAGAGGTTGATATGCGAATCCTACAGGTAGTCCACGGCTACCCTCCCCGTTACAACGCCGGATCCGAGGTTTACACCCAGACTCTGTGTCGGGCTCTGGCCGAGAGGCATGAACTAATGGTGTTCAGCCGGTTTGAAGATGCGTTTCTTCCGGCTTACACCGAACTCAAAGAGCATGACACCGTTGGGGTCGGTGGCATGACAATTCCGCTCCGCCTGGTGAATCTGGCGAATTTCCGCGACCGCTACCGTCACGCTGCAGTGGATGCTGCGTTTGTCCGCTGTCTTGAGGAGTTCCGTCCAGACATTGTGCATGTGCAGCATCTCAATCACCTATCCACGTCGGTGGTTCTGGAGGCGGCCCGTGCCGGAATTCCGGTGGTGTTCACACTGCATGACTTCTGGCCGATGTGTCCGCGAGGGCAGTTCATCCAATTCTTTCCCCCGGACGCGCGGACAGTGCTGCCGCTTTGTGACGGACAGGAGGATCATAAATGCGCGGTGCGATGTTACGCCCGATATTTTTCAGGTGCGCCAGAAGAGGAGTCTGCCGACATCCGTTATCATGCCGATTGGGTGAGACGCCGGATGCAACACATGCGTGAAGTATGTGACGCGGTTAATCAGTTCGTCGCGCCCTCGCGCCAACTGCGTCAGCGGTTTGTGGAGGAGTTCCATTTGCCAAAAGAGCGAGTTACATTGCTTGATTACGGGTTCGACCTAACACGTCTGCGCGGAAGAAAGCGCGTCCGTCAGCCGGATGATGAATTTGTTTTTGGCTACATCGGAACGCATGTGGCTGCCAAGGGGATTCACCAGTTGCTTGAGGCTTTTGGGCGGATGAACCGCCCGGCGAGATTGCGGATTTGGGGGCGGCCCAATGCGGAATCCACGCCGTCTCTGAAAACGCTGTGTGATGGGTTTCCACCAACGATTCGGCAACGGATTACTTGGGAAGGCGAATACATCAATGAACGCATCGTGCCAGAGGTATTCAATCGCGTTGACGCGATCATCGTGCCTTCCATTTGGCTTGAAAACTCCCCACTCGTCATCCACGAGGCGCAGCAGGCGCGTGTGCCGGTGGTCACGGCGGATGCCGGAGGCATGGCAGAGTTCGTTCGGCATGAAGAGAACGGGCTACTGTTCCATCACCGCGACCCAGCCTCGCTGGCGTTGCAAATGGCGCGGTGTGTGGATGACCCGGAATGGATTTCTCGTCTTGGGCTGCGCGGTTATCTCCACAATGAGGCTGGCGACGTTCTATCCATCGAGGACCACAGCCAAGAGATTGAGGGGATTTATCGCGAGTGCCTTCGGGGAAAATGTATTTCAGCAACGGAGGTGCGAGCATGAGCACCCATCCCTGGCGTATCACCTTCGACACCAACCCGGACGACTGCAACCTGAAGTGCGTCATGTGTGAAGAGCATTCGCCCCACAGCCAGCGACAGGCTGACCGGATGGCTTGCGGCCAGCCTCCGAGGCGAATGGACATCCGGGTGTTGGAGCAAGTGTTGGAGGAACTCAAAGATCATCCACCAAGTGAGATCATTCCTTCGACGATGGGCGAGCCGCTGCTCTATCAGGATTTCGATCGGATTGTGGAGTTGTGCCGGCTGCACGGCATCCGCTTGAATCTCACGACCAACGGGACATTCCCGCGACGCGGAGTTAGGGAATGGGCGCGAATCATCCTGCCGGTAGGGGCGGATGTGAAAATTTCCTTCAATGGCGTGAGGGCCGAGACCCAGCAGGAAATCATGCGGAACACCCGGTTGGAAACCGTGCTTGAGAATATAAAGAACTTCGTGCGTCTCCGGGACGAACACGCAGCAATGGGCGGAAATTATTGTTCGGTGACTTTGCAGCTTACGTTTCTGGAACAAAACCTCGCGGAGATTCCGGAAGTGGTGCGCCTTGCCTCGCAATTGAATGTGGACCGGGTCAAAGGACATCACCTCTGGGTGCATTTTCCGGAAATGCGTGATCAGGACCTCCGGCGCTCGCCTGAGTCAGTTGCCCGGTGGAATGATACGGTCGTGCAATGCCAAGCTGTCGCGGCACAGCATCCAAGGCCCAATGGAAAGTCGGTCAGGCTGGAGCACTTTTCCCCTATTGAATTTAATGCCGAGCATGCAGTTCCAGATGATTCGGAGTGCCCGTTCTTGCGGCGAGAGGCGTGGGTTAATCACGCCGGCCGATTCGACCCGTGCTGCGCCCCGGACGAACGCCGGAAAGGATTGGGCCATTTCGGGTTGGTGCAAGAAGCCGGGTTTTTGAACATCTGGAATGGGGAGGCATACCGCACACTGAGCAAAGGTTACCGTGGGCATCCGCTTTGCCAGAGTTGCCTGATGCGCCGACCTTCGGAAGGGAGGGCAGCATGATTTGGAACTCTGAAAGCCCACTGGTAGGAATTAGATTTGAAGCAATCGAGGTGGATTGTGCCGGAACTCATCATTTGCGCGAGGGGCAGCCGATTTACGCGGCTAGATTCCTCAAGGTGCTGAAGTTCCACGCCCCTGGGTTGGCCGCAGTCAAGGATGCAAGCGGCAGCTATCACATTAGGTTGGACGGAAGTGCGGCGTATGTTGAGCGCTTTGCCGATGCGTTTGGATTCTATGATGGGTTGGCGGCGGTGCGGGATGCAAGCGGGTGGTTTCATGTTTCGGTTGAGGGTAGGGCTGCTTATCTGGAACGCTACGCCTGGTGCGGAAACTTTCAAGGTGGCCGTATGCCCGTGCGAGATTTGGCCGGCCTTTACTTCCATTTAGACCGGGAAGGCAATCGCACCTACGGCGAACAATATCTCTATGCGGGAGATTACCGTGACGGCATCGCATGTGTGCGACGTTTGGATGGGATCTGTATCCATATTGACCCAGCGGGCCGTCAGGTTCATCCCACAGCCTGCCTCGACCTTGATGTCTTTCATAAGGGGTTCGCACGTGCGAGAGATTACCGCGGCTGGTTTCACTTGTGCATGGACGGTAAACCGGCATACGGCGCAAGGTTTGCCGAAATTGAGCCGTTCTACAACGGGCA
>CAITMP010000322.1 GCA_903893525.1 uncultured Acidobacteriia bacterium
GATGTTGCGGGCGAAGGCGTCGTCATGGCGGACGCCGTAGTCACGCTCGAGGGCGCCGAAGAGCTCCTTCACCCGGGTGGTGCTGATGTGAGTGACGATGGAGCCGCAGTTGGTGGTGACGATCTTGAGGGTGGCGGGGTCGGACTCGAGGAGGCGGGGGACGTAGTCGCAGCCGCGTTCTTCGAGGAGCTTGAGGACGCGGACCTCGTTTTCGAAGCGGCCCTGGGCGTTGTGCCCTTTAAACTGCTTGTACACCTTGCCGTCATAGCCGATGTGCACGGTGGCTCGGGCGGTGTTTTTGGCTTCGTTCATGATGATGTGCGGGGTGAATCTTCCTGTCTTTTCCCTGGTGACGCAATGACGAAACCAGAATGACGCAGGAGGAACGAATGTGGAACTGGCGATGGCCGGGCTTGATTCGGCATTTCGAGTGGCAGGCGGAGTTGGAATCGAAAATTTCGAAAAAACACCTCGCGTATGGCATGCAATATGCTCAAATCGGCATCGCTGCTGCTGGAGGAAAGGTTTCCGAAGGCCTGGGCAAGACTCAATCCACACATTCAACCATGGCCAAATACAAACTCGAATACCTCTGGCTGGACGGTTATCAGCCTGTCCGCAACCTCCGTGGCAAAACTCAACTCAAGGAGTTTGCCAGTTTCCCCAAGCTGGAAGAACTGCCGGACTGGGGCTTTGACGGCTCGTCCACCCAACAGGCCCCTGGCGGCAGCTCTGACTGCGTGCTGAAGCCTGTGGCCGTGTACCCGGACAGCAGCCGCAAGAACGGCGTGCTCGTGATGTGCGAAGATTACAATGCCGACGGCACCCCGCACGCCTCCAACGAGCGCGCCACGATTCTGGACGATCCGGACGCCTGGTTTGGCTTTGAGCAGGAGTACTTCCTGTACCAGGACGGCCGCCCGCTTGGTTTCCCAGAGCACGGCTATCCAGCTCCCCAGGGCCCTTACTACACGGGCGTGGGCTACACGAACGTTGGCGACATCGCCCGCCAGATCGTCGAGGAACACCTTGACCTCTGCCTTGACGCTGGCATCAACCACGAAGGCATCAATGCCGAAGTGGCGAAAGGCCAGTGGGAATTCCAGATCTTCGGCAAAGGCTCCAAAGTCTGCGCTGACCAGATGTGGGTGGCCCGCTACATCCTGAACCGTCTGTGTGAAAAGTATTGCGTGGACGTCGAGTACCACTGCAAGCCCCTTGGAGCCACGGACTGGAACGGTTCCGGCATGCACGCCAACTTCTCCACGAAGTATATGCGTGAGGTCGGCGGCGAGCCCTACTTCCTCGCCCTCATGGCCCAGTTCGAGAAGAACTGCGCTGAGCACATCGCCGTGTATGGTCCTGACAATCACATGCGCCTGACCGGCCTGCATGAGACGCAGTCCATCGACCAGTTCTCCTGGGGCATTGCTGACCGTGGCGCGTCCATCCGCGTCCCGCACAGCTTCAAGAAAAACGGCTGGAAGGGCTACCTGGAAGACCGCCGTCCGAACAGCCAGGGCAATCCCTACGCGATTGCCAGCCGCATTCTCAAGACGATTGGCGAAGTGCCGAAGCCTTGATTGATTTGAGGGATCATCTCTCCACGAACGCCGCCTGGAAACAGGCGGCGATTTTTTGTTTAAATCCTGCTCCTCCTGCCTGCAGATCCAAAACAAGGGAGAGAATTAATTTGGACGGGTGGATTGCCCGAAC
>CAITMP010000323.1 GCA_903893525.1 uncultured Acidobacteriia bacterium
GCCACCGTAAACATTACGTTGCCGGGGGGAACAGCCACCGTTCTTTCGACAACCACATCAAAAGAAGGCGTTTACCGGCTAATCGGCGTCCGGCCTGCCACCTACGACCTGGCTGTGTCGTCGAAAGGATTTCTCACCAGCACCCTGCGCAGCATTCCGGTGGATGGGGCCCGCGAGACGGACGTCCAAGCCATTACGCTGCAACTCGCCACCATGTCGCAATCGGTGGATGTCACGGCGGACCAGGAGTCCGTCCAAACTGGTAACGCGGAGATCTCCACCGTCATTACCACGGAACAGATCCAAAAGCTGCCCGTGATTGACCGCGATCCCCTCGCGCTGATCCAAACACAAGCCGGCGTCTCGTACAACGGCAACGGAAATACCGTGATCAATGGACTGCGGACGTCGTACGCGAACATGACGCTGGACGGCATCAATATCCAGGACAACTATATCCGCGACAATGCCCTCGACTATTCCCCCAACCGGCCACTGTTGGGCCAGGTGCGGCAGATGACACTCGTCACGTCCAACGCCAACGCGGCGGCAAGCGGCGGTTCCGCGCAATTGGCCATGGAAACACCGTCGGGAACCAATACATTCCATGGCGGTGGAATCTGGTACAACCGCAACAGCTTTTTCTCCGCAAACGACTGGTTCAACAACCAGAGCGGCGTGGAAAGGCCCCGGCTCAATCAGAATGAATTGGGTGCGTCTATCGGCGGACCGATCCGCAAGGACAAGCTTTTCTTTTATTTCAATTACGAAGCCGTCCGCACCAACCAGCAATCCCCAATCACCACCACGGTGCTGACCAACGACGCCCGGAACGGTATTTTCACCTACAGGGATACCACCGGAACCGTGCGCAAGGTGGATCTTCTGGGGCTTCGGAAAATCCAGACGGACCCCTACATCGCCAACCTCTTGAAGCAGGTTCCAGGCCCGGAGAAGATCAACAGTTTCGCGGTGGGAGACAGCACGGCCACATTGCTGCGCAATACGGCGGGATACCGATTCAACCAGCGCGCCAACGAGGTTCGCGACAACATCACGGCAAGGTTTGACTACAACCTGTCCTCGCGGCAATCCTTCAGCGGTTCCTATATTTGGAACCGGGACAACACGGACCGTCCGGATTTGGAGAGCGATTTCTCGGTCATTCCCAAAACCACCAACCCCAACCACAGCCATTTCCTTTCAACCGCATGGCGCTGGACCCCCAACGGAAGTCTGACCAATGAATTCCGTGGTGGATTCAATCTGGCACCGGGCGACTTTCTCACATCCGAAAAGTTTGGTTCCGCATTGATCACCGGCATGCTCTTCACCGATCCCGTTGCCGAGGGGATGGCCCAGGGACGGGCTACCAACACCTACGTGCTCTCCGACAACGCGGCTTGGCAACACGGGCGCCATTACATCCAATTCGGATTCCATACACAGCAGGTACGTGTGCGGGCGTACGACAACGCAGGAATTGTCCCCACCTATACGCTGGGAATGGGGACCGGCCAGCAGGCATTGCAGCGCACCGAATTCACCTCCATCCGGAATGCGGACGTAACAAATGCAAATAACCTTCTGGCCTCGCTGGGGGGATTTGTGGATTCCTACGCACAGTCGTTCAATGTGACCAGCAGCAAATCCGGATTTGTGCCCGGCGCGTCCTCCACACGCAACCTCAGGCTGGGGGAATATGATTTCTACGCCCAGGACAACTGGAAAATATCGTCCCGCCTAACCGCAACAATCGGCATGCGCTGGACGATCCCCAGTGTTGCCGACGAACGCGATTCGATCGCACTGCTTCCCACGCTCAAGAACAACGATCCGGTAGCCACTCTGCTCTCAAATGCGACATTGGATTTCGCGGGCGGATCTGTGGGCAGACCGTGGTACCACCGCGATTGGAAGGATTTCGCTCCGAATCTCGGCTTGTCGTGGGACGTATTCGGAACGGGCAAAACTGCCGTACGAGCCGGGTATTCGATCTTTTATGTCAACGACCAAGCCCTCTTGGCACCCGTCAACATGGTCGAAGGAAATTCGGGACTAACAGGTATTTCCGACAAGAGTGGCCTCTCGGGCCGAATCTCGACGAATCTGCCGGCGATTCCGAGTCCGGCATACAAGGTACCCCTGACCGTTTCCGACAACTACGCGGGAAATTCCTACAATACTGTCGGCTTGGTGGACCCGGGTCTGAAAACACCGTACGTACAACAGTGGTCGGTTGGCATCCAACAGGAATTCCGGCACAGCGTCTTCGAGGCGCGTTACGTTGGAAACCACGCCGTCCACGGATACCGCTCCTTCGACTACAACCAAGTGGATGTGAAGAGCAATGGCTTCCTGGCTGACTTCCTGAAGGCGCAGACCAACGGATATCTGGCACTGGCGAAGAACGGCACATTCAATCCCGCTTACAATCCGGCCATCGCAGGTAGCCAAGCGCTGCCCGTGTTTGCCAAACTCAGGAGCGGCGGCCAGTTGAACAATGGAACCGTGCGCGGCTATCTGCAGACCGGCGAAGTGGGAGAATTGGCATCGACCTATCAAATTGACGGCACAAACGGCGCAGTGAACTTCTTCGCCAATCCGAACGCGCTCGGGGCCGACCTACTGACAAACTACTCCAATTCCACGTACCATTCCTTGCAAGCCGAGGTGCGGCGGCGCTATCTGGCCGGCTTGGATTTCACCGTCAATTACACGTTTTCCAAGGTTCTCAGCGACGCCGGGGGCGACTCGCAATCCCGTATTGAGCACTTCCTCGATATCAGCAACCCGCGGATTGAACGTGCGCCCGCCAATTTCGACCAACGCCACATGATCAAGGGGAATGCCGTGTATGAATTGCCCATCGGCGGCTCGCACCGCGTTGGATTCAAACCTCTGGACCGTGTCATCGGCGGCTGGTCCTTCGGCGTGATCGCCATCCGGCAGTCCGGGGCACCATTCTCCATCCTCTCCGGCCGCGGCACCCTGAACCGCGCAAGCGGTTACCGGTCATACTTCAACACCGCCAACACAGCTCTGGCAGGAAACCAATTGATGTCCATTGTTTCCTATCAGATGACGGGCAACGGACCCATGATGGTCGCCCCCAGCGCGATCAATACCGATGGCACAGGAGTCAACAGCGATGGCTCACCGCTGTTCAAGGGGCAGGTGTTCTCCAACCCAACCGCCGGAAACATTGGTGCACTCCAACGGCGCATGTTCTACGGTCCGTGGTCGTTCGATGTGGACCTGAGTCTGCAAAAGACCGTCCATATCACCGAGCGGCAGTCGGTGGAAATCCGGATGGAGGGCGTCAACATTCTGAACCATCCGTCGTTCTGGTCGGGGGACCAGAACATCAATTCCAGCACGTTTGGCACCATGGGAAGCACGCTGAACCTCGCCCGAGTGATGCAGTTCGGATTGCGCTACCAGTTTTAGCCCCTCGGCTACAATCAAGGTAGTGTCCCCTTCTGCCCCAGCGGAATTTGCGGTGAAGACGAGCAAAAATGCCGCAACATGACGCTGTCGTTGTGGGCGGCGGCTTTTTTGGCGCGTCGATCGCCTGCTACCTGAAACGGAAGATGGGTTCCGTGGTCCTCGTCGAACAGGAAAAGAGCCTGCTCAGCCGGGCTTCCTACGCCAACCAAGCCCGGGTCCACAACGGCTACCACTACC
>CAITMP010000324.1 GCA_903893525.1 uncultured Acidobacteriia bacterium
GCAGCGCTCGAATCCGCCGGCATCAACCTCCAACTCGCCAAGGCCGAAATCCAAAACCCGGAAACGATCCACCACTACATCGCCATCACCTCCCTGGCGGAGGAGAACCGCTCCTTCGAACTCCTCAACCGCTACGAGGCCCGCTTCACCCGCATGTACGAGCGCGCAGCCCGCTCCCTCATGGCCTACCGCAAGTTCCGCCAGCAGGAGGCCTCCGCCCCATCGGCTTCCATCCAGGAACACTCGGCCGAATCGCCTTCAACCCCCGAACCACAAATCCAAAAACAGAAAAAGGAACCCAAGCGCCTATCCCGCCGCGAGGCCCGCAAACTCAAACGGTGGCACCAGCGCCACCCCGGCTCCGACCGCATTTCTGCCCGGTCAACCGGTGAAACGGCACCGTTCGCCCCCTCCGGGCGGGCATGATCTTGGAAACCACACCGAAAAAATCCGGCGGCAGCCGCATCGATGTGCAACCGCCGCCGGATCCAGACAGCCTAGAACTCGTACCGAAGGCTGAACTGGAACACGCGCGGCTTGGTCAAAGTCGCCGTGTACTGTCCAAACAGGTTCGGGTTCAGGATGCTCAAATTGGCGCTACCGGGGTCGAAACGCACCGTGTTGGTCACATTGAAACCCTCCGCACGGAACTGCAAGGTGTGCTGTTGGTCCCTTACCTTCACGATGTTGAACTTCTTCCCCATCCCCAGGTCGATGCCGAAATAGCCATCGCCCCGGATGCCGTTCCGCTGGCCCACGTCACCGGCGAGAGGCAGGCTATATGCGGCCAACGCACCCGCTGGATTGGCGAACAGATTCGGACGCGCCTTGCCCGACGACGTCGGCGGCGGAGCATTTTTCGTCGTCACTTGGGTCGGTACCGTGCCGGTCTGGATCGCGTAGCTGCCGGTTTCCCAATTCGTCGGCCAAACACCGCCGGCCGTGACGCCCACAGGCAAACCGCTCGAATTGCGGAACACGCCATTCAGCGCCCATCCACCGATTACGGCGTCGACCACCTTATTCGCGTTCCCAAAGAAGCGCTTATGCTGCCCGAACGGCAATTCCGCCACCCAGAACGCACTGAAAACGTGCTGCTGGTCGTAGTCGGAAACGCCCTTGTTCAGCCCGGGGAACCACGAGTTGATGATGGTTCCGGCATACGCCGTAGCGCTTTCACGCGTCGAGCCCAAGTCCTCGGACTTCGAATACGTGTAGTTCGCGTCGAACTGGATGCCGTTGCTGAACGCCTTGCGCAGCGTCACCTGCAGCGCATGGTAGCTCCCGCCGCCCCGCGACCGGAAGGCCGACAGTGTCGAGTACTGGCTGTTGAACATCGCATACGGACCCAGAATGCTGCAGCAGAGGCCGCCATCCGGAACGTCCAGGTCATAGAGCGCCGTCGTGTAGTCGCCGCCCTGCGCCTTGTAGTCGTTGTAGATGTTCTGCGTCGAGGTCAGCGTCTTGGTCGCCGCGTTCGGCCACAGGTTCTCGAAGAACGGAATCTTCTGAATCTGCGCCGTCGGCACCCCCGCGTTGATCTGCGCCGTCAACTGCCTCGCAGCCTCGAAATACGTCATCCCCGACTTCGGGTCCTTCAGGTTGGTCGGCATCGCCAAATCGTCCCGGATCAGAGACCGGCGCGACAGCCGACCCACATACGCCACCTGCATCGTCAGATTGTGGGCCACTTCGCGCTGGATCGCAAAATCCAGGTTCATCGTGTACGGGGCTTTCAGCTTGTCGTCGACACCGTTCGTGATCTGGAAAATATCCGGCTGAACCTGCGGGAAGCCACCCTTCGGTGCCGCCGGCAGAATGTTGGTGGGCACCGTGTAGAATCCCTGGTAGCGGTAGGATGTCGCCGCCGTCTGGTTGGCCGCGTTCTGCAACGAGGTTGAGAAACCCAGCGCAGTTGCATCCGCGCTGCGGATCAGACCCTGGCCAAAGATGTCGTAGAACATCCCGAAGCCCGTACGGATCGACGTCTTGCCTGGACCGCCGAACAGCCACTTCGCCAGTTTGCCGGTTGAGGACGGCGCATAGGCGAGCGAAATGCGGGGAGCCAGATCCTTCTGGAAAGGATACAGGTCGCGGCCGCCCTTGTTCGAAAGGACATAGGTGACGCGCGGTGTCTGCGATTGCGGTAGACCCTGGGCCGCCAGAGCGCCGCGTTGGTTGTACCAGTCCTCCAACGATTGCTGCGTGCTGGTCTGGTAGCCTTGGCTTTCATAAACCGGCGGATCCAGAGACAACCGCAATCCAGCCGTCACGTTCAGGGACCGGGTTACCTTCCAAGTATCCTGGAGGTACATTTCGTACTCCTCGCCGCCGAACTTGCGGCTGATCGGAGCACCTTGGCTGAGTGTCCCGCCGTTCAGGTCGTAGTTGTATTGCCCTGTCAACTGCGGCAGTAGTCCCAGCAGGTTCGAAAACTGCCGCTTGTAGGCCGTGGTGTTCTTCGCGTCGGCTACCAGCAGGTCCGAGCCGCTACCAAGCAGCCAGCTCGAGTTTCCGTACGCGTTGCTGAACGAGTTGGCTGTGCTGAGGCGCGAGTTGCGGATGTACCGCATAACGCCGCCGAAGCTGATTTGGTGCGACCCTCGGCTGAAGGAAAGGTCGTCGCTTACCTGGTTGACCGGCGTGATCCTGGCCGTTGCCGTCGAGCGCGCATAGCGGCTGTCGATGTCGCGGAAATACGCATACGGAGCTTGCAGGATGCCAGTATTTTCAACACCTTGGCGTGTGAAACCATACCGGAAGGTGCTGATCAGGTTCCAAGGCAGAATCGCCGTGTAGCCGATTGCGTAGCCTTTGCTGTTTTCGAGGAAGACGCTCGAAGCGGGATCGCCCGGGAACTGCGGCGCGCCGTTGGCGTAGTTGTCGTTCTGCAGGTTGCCGCGCCAAAAGATCTGGTGCTTGCCCGCATTGTCGATCTGGTAGTCGAACTTGGCGATGTAAGTGTTCCACCGCAGCGGAGTCGGCGCGTTGAAACGGTATCCGGCGGTATTCAGCAAGTCGCCGGTGGTCGAGTCATTCGGGTGCGGGTAGCTCTGGAAGAGCGTCAGAACTGCGGGATTCACGCCGATGCCGCCCGGATCCTTGGCCTTGATTTGCGCCGGGGAAAGCGTGCTGGTGGCACCGGTCGTGGTGATGTACGTGAACGTGCCGGTCCGGAACGTGTCATTCGGAACCGTCCGCACGTAGCTCGATTCACTCTTGTCCTGCCGTCCCTCGTAGTTCAGGAAGTAGAACAGCCGGTTCTTCTGAATGGGGCCGCCCACGGACGCACCAAACACGTTCCGGTTCAGCTTCTGCGTCGGAACACCCGCCAGGTTGTTGAAGAAGGAGTTGGCCGATGTTGCCGTGTTGCGCAAGTACTCGTATGCCGAGCCGTGGACAATGTTGCCGCCGCCCTTGGTCACCATGGTGATCTGTGCGCCGGAAGTGCGGCCCATGTCGGCATTGGCGTTGGTGGTGATCGTCCGGAATTCCTGTACCGAATCCAGCGTCACACGCAAGACGCTGGTGAACGCGGCACGGTTTTGTTGGTCGTTCACGTCCACGCCATCCAATGTGACGTTGGCCTGGTCGGACTTGCCACCGTTCACGTTGCCGCTGCGGTAGTCGTTTTGCGCCCCCGGATCGGGCTCGCCCAAGTAGCTGACTCCTGGCTGCAGCGCCAAAAGACCCACAACATTGCGTCCTTCAAATGGCAGCTGCGTGATCGGCACTACGCCGATTGCGTTGCCGATCGAGGCATCCGTCGTATTGAGTTGCGGTGCTTCTGCGGAAATCGAAATCGATTCAGCTACGGACCCGACGCTCTTGAACGTCAGGTTCACGGTCGCCGGAGTGCTGACCAGCAACTCCAGTTTGCCCGCGTCCAGGTCCGAAAATCCTTTGGCCTTGGCCGTGACATGCCACGTGCCGGGTTGGAGTTGAGGAAATGTGTAGCGGCCGCTCGCGTCGGACACGGTGTCGCGCTTCGCGGAGGTCGCCACGTTTTCGATGGAGATGGTGGCGGCGGGAATGACGGCCCCGGTTGGGTCGGCAATGCTGCCACTGAGTGAGGTAAGTCCTTGTCCGAAGGCCGGTAGGCCCCCGCACAGCGAAAGAATCGCTGCAAGGAGTTTTCGTTTCATGTTTTCAATCGCCCCTAGGTATGGAAGATGTGTTCGCTTGGCGGAGACACCTCCGGAGCCATTGCCTTCGGTCCGGATGGTGCGTTTTCCGCCACCTTACCGGCAAGTATACAACCAAATCGAAACGTCAATGAAATTGTGGCGAAACGATCTGGAGCGGGAACTATTTGGCCGGTGGCGTGGCCGCCCGCCGCGGGCGGGCCGGGCTGATGCCGTCCCATTTCGGGTCCCCCTGATGCCGATACCCCGGCGGGAGCGTTTGCCAATCGTCGCGAGAGATCGCGTTCAGGTCGTAGACCACTTTGCCTGCGCGCAGCGTGAGTTCGCAAACCAGTCGTTTGTCGCCTTTCATGCGCCCGCCGTACATGTCCGCGTACCCGAATTTGCCGTTTTCGACTCGCAGGACCGCCACGTCGGCTGGCGACCCAACGGAAAGATTTCCAAGTTCCGTCCGCTGGATCTCCTGGGCGGGATTCCAAGTCGATTGGCGGATCACGTCGTCCAGTTTCGCGCCCGCAGCCATTTGGGCGCTCATGATGTTGAGCATGTCCTTCATCGCTGCGTTCATGCTTGCCGTGTGTAGGTCTGTCGAGATCGAATCCAGGGCGAAACCCTCCTTGTAGGCCTCGACCGCAACTGGCCATGAGAAGCTGCCGCCGCCGAAACCGAGATCGAAGAGCACTCCCCGCTTCCGGCCTTCTGCCAAGGCCGGATTCAGTTTTCCGTCGTCGCCCAGCTCGTGACGAAGTCCGGAAAAAGCGTGGGTGTAGATGTCGCCCGGGCGCAATTTCCGGCCAAGCAGTTCTGCGATTGTCCGTTCCGGCTTGTCCGACCCGAAATCGACCATGACGGGAATCTTCGCCGCCGTGCCAGCTTGGACGGCCCGCTCCACCGGGGCCCATTCCGGTCCGGTGTAGTGAGCGGTCTTGATACCGACCACGGTGTCCCTGTATTTAAGCGCCATCTCACCGGTCGGTTTCGCCTCCATGTCGTGCAAGTTGTTCTCGAAACGGCCCCCTCGCATCCCGTTTCCAACGATGTTGAGGAAAGCCAGCACGCGTGTCTTCGACCGGTCGATAATTCGATCTTTGAAATCCTCGAAGTTCCTCCAACCCGAGCAGCCGGCATCGGCCACGGTTGTGACGCCGGAACGAAAGGTCAGGCCGTCCGGAGCTACACTTAGGTCGCCCGCGTAGGAATTCTTTTCACCCGTGCCCGTGTAAACGTGGACATGGATGTCGATCAGTCCCGGTGTGACATACAGACCCGATGCGTCGATGGCCTTGAGGGCGGTGGCGGGATCTATCTTGGCGTTGACTGCCGCGATTTTGCCGTCCGCAATGGCAACATCCCGGACGGCACTGATGCCGTTCCGGGCGTCCACCACGTGCCCGCCTTTGAGCAGGAGGTCGTACTTGGGCTGGGCCACCACATATGTGGAAGCGAGCAGGAGCAGTGAGCAGACGCGCATCGCTCCCACTATATCCGACCTTGGGCACTATTTCTTGGGATAGTTCGCAGACTGCTTCACTTCTTCCATCTGCAACACGTGCCGTTCATTGTGGCCGGCGATCATGAGCAGACCCTGCACGCCATCCATCTCGAAACCGGGAAATGGGGTGAGGAAGTGGTCGCGGAGCGCGTCGCTGGTGCTCCGCACGTAATCCAAGGTCTTGTCGCGTTTGGACTTGAAGGCTGCGATCGCGTCCGCCGGGGTATTGTAGATCCCCTTCGGAACAATTTCGCCCGGTGCGTTTGCCTTCTTGCTGCGGTCGCGGAGGCTGGCCAGGAAGCCCTCGTCCATTTGCTGGTTGGTCTTAGCCCGTGCCGCCGCCTTTGCCTCGTCGGCGGGAAGAGCCATCATCTGCTTGGTGACCATGCCGCCGATGTAGTCCTCTGCCCCGATGATGTGTTCGGCGACTTCAGCGATCGACCAGCGGTCCGGCCCGGCCTTGAATCGCCATTGCTCCGGGGTGAGATTTGCCACGGCGTCAAGAAACTGCTTGCGGGAGGCATACAGTTCGCTCAATGCCCGGTCGCGGTCGGACTGGTTGAGCGGAGCTGCGGAGGCGGACGTAGCCAACAGCGCAGCCATTAAGGCTGTAAGCATGGCTGGACGGGAAACCAGTTTGTTCATCACTCTATGATCCTATCGAAAATTAGGGGTGGAGTTGGTATTTCTGCGACAACGGACCTGTCTCGTTGACCAGGACTCCGGCGCGGACCAGTTCCGCGATCTGCCGAATATGCCCCAAATCATGGCATGCCCAGTCGTGCAGTAGATTCGAAAGCGTGAACGGACCCATTTCGGGGTGGATGCCGACGCGGTCGAACGCTTCTTCGGGTAGCTCACGGAGCAGCTCGAGCGCGTCCTCGCGCTGTTCTTCCCAGTGTGCGTAGGATTCCTCGGGGTCAAGGCTGGAATATGTCCCGCGCGCCTCGAACTCCTTTTCGTCGTAGGGCTCGATCTCCGGCTCAGCCTCTTCGAGGATTAGATCCAGCCGGGCTCGGAACACGTGGCCTTCCACATGGGAAAGGTGCTCCAGGACCTCGGCAATCGACCAGCGGTCCAAAGCCGGTTTTTCGATGGCCACATCCTCCGGCACGTCCTCCATCAGGAGGCGGAGAATTTCGGGTGTGGAGGCAAGACGGTCGATGATGGACATGATCCGATACTATCGCGCTTCCAGTGTTTCAATTGTGATGCGACGCGAGTCGTCCCCAAGTGAGTCAATCCGGATCTCGGTTCGGATTGCCGGCAGCAGGGCGGGGAAGCGCTCGGCCCATTCGAGGATTACGAGCGCGCCGGAATCGAAAAGTTCGTCGAGGCCCAACGTCTCGACCTCATTCGGTTCGTCGAGTCGGTAGAGGTCGATGTGGAAAACGTTTTCCGCGTATTGGTGGATCAGGGTGAATGTTGGGCTGGTGACATCGGACCCTGAAGCGACACCGAGTCCTTCGACGATGCCCTTGGTAAGGGTCGTCTTGCCTGCCCCAAGATTGCCGATCAGCAGGACGCAGCCGTGGAGGTCACGGGCCAATTGCTGGCCAAGAGCAAACGTATCCGCCTCGGAAGTCGTTTCAAATATTCGCGATGGCACGGATTCCTTTATGTATGACTTGAAGTAGGTCCGTAGCTACCACCGACTGCTCCGAGAACTCGTCGGATGCTAGTTCACCGCAGAGGCCATGGAGGTACACGGCGGCAGTTACCGCCAGATCCGGTTGGTGCGGGAACTGCGCCAAGAAGCCCGAGATCATCCCCGTCAGGATATCCCCGGTTCCGGCCGTCGCCATTGCCGGGCAGCCGGTGGGGTTGATCCACAGCTGGCCATCCGGCATGGCTGTCACGGTTCGCTCGCCCTTGAGTACAACCATTGCGTTTCGGGAAGTCGCGAGTGCGCGGGCTACTTCGAGCCGGTCTGCCTGTATCTCGGGGATGGACAGACCTGTTAACCTGCTCATCTCTCCCGGGTGTGGCGTTAGGATGCGGGGGTGGGTGCCGCCGTGCCAGTCTTGGCCCGCGATGCAGTTCAAGGCGTCAGCGTCAAGGATGAGAGGCCTCTCCAGTTTTCTAAAGAGGTCGATTGTTAGTTGCCGCGTCTGTGGGGACAGGCCAATTCCGGGTCCAATCGCGACCACGGTGCGGGTTGCCGAGAGTTCAACGATGCGGGCGAGTGCCTGCGACGCCAACGTGCCACCGGGAGTTTCCGGTAGCGGCTCTGTCATGATTTCGGGCGCGTATTGGGCGACGGATTGCAGTGCCGATTCCGGACACGCGACGGTCACCAGTCCCGCACCTGCCCGCAGGGCCGCAATTCCGGCCATCGCAGCGGCTCCGCTCTTGCCCCGGGAACCGGCCACTACGAGAACGTGGCCGAATCGGCCCTTGTTGGAGTCTGTCGCGCGGGGGGCGAAGAGTCGCGCAATCTGGTGTTTTGTGGCAAGGGAGAGCCGAATTGAGGGCTCCCGATCATACAGATGGGTCGGAGACCCGATGTCAACAATGTTCAGGTCGCCCATGAGGTGAACTGCCGGAGGGAGAACATGGCAGGGCTTGGGTGCAGTGAACGTGACGGTGGCATCAGTGCTGACGTACTCTCCCGGAATGGATCCCGAGTCGGAGCACAGTCCAGACGGCAGGTCCACGGAGAGTACTTTGGCGATCGGGAAGCCCGAATTGATGGCCCGGATGGCCTCAAGTGCCTCGCCACGAGCGGCCCCGGTCGTACCGGTTCCAAGAATTGCATCGACAACCAAGGTGGTTGTGGCCATTTCGGGCGTGGAACGGCGAACCGGGATGATCCCGACCGCATGGAGCATCGCGAGGTTTTGCGCAGCGTCGCCGGAAAGTTCCGCCGGGTCACAGGCGAGAATCACGCGGAGTTCGGCGGGCCTAAAGCGGATCTGGAGCTGCCTTGCGATCGCCAAGCCATCGCCGCCGTTGTTGCCCTTGCCGCAGACAACCACAATCCGTTGGGCTTGGACAGGGGGGAATTTCTCGGCGATATACTCGACGCACCTGTGGGCTGCCGTTTCCATCAGGATCAATCCGGGAATTCCGAGATTGATTGTGGCTTGGTCAACCGCCCGCATCTGGGCTCCAGTGAGTACTTTCATCCCGCGATTCCCTTTGCGATCAATACCGTAATGTCGTCGGCCTGCTCCTCTGAGGTGCTCCAGAGCTGTACAGCCTCCATCACCTTGGAAGCGATGTCGAGGGGCGAGCCTGTTTGGGCCTTTCGCACGGCGTCAACCAGTCGTTCGGTGCCAAATTCCTCCCCGTAGGCATTTTCGGGTTCCGTGACCCCGTCTGAAAATGCGACAAAGATATCTCCCGCTTCAAACGGGATACTCCGTTCCTGATAGGGGAAGGCGGGGAACATGCCCACCACGGTGCCTGTGACCTCCAGTTCCTTCACGCCGGAATCGGAGACGATGAGGGGAGAGAGATGTCCCGCGTTCGTGTACGTGAGGATTCGTGTGGCCTCGTCGTACAAGCCCAAGAAAAACGTGGCGTATTTCTCAGGAGCCGTGTTGGCGTAGAGCTGCCGGTTGAGCTGCGCCACGATTCCTGCCGCGCTGTTGGTTGCGCCTCCCGCCAACAACTGTGTCCGCATGATGGACTGGATAGAGGCCATCAGGAGTGCCGCAGAGATTCCTTTTCCGGCCACATCCCCGAGGGCGATCGCCAGATGGCCATTCGGGAGGCGCAGATAATCGTAGTAGTCGCCCGAAACTGAACGTGCGGGCATGCAGGTACCGACCATCTCGATGGTTTTTGCATGCGGCGCCGATCTCGGGAATAACTGGTTCTGGACTTCCGTTGCGATGGCGAGCTCCGATTGCAGTCGCTCCTTTTCCTTGGCGACAACCACCAGCCGCTCCAAATGTTCGGTCATTCGGTTGAAGGACGCACCAAGATCCGCCAGTTGGTCCGTTCCGCGGACCGGGATGCGGTGCGAAAAATCCCCATCGCCGATTTTGGCGGTTCCCACGTACAAGTTGTGGACTGCGCCCGTGATCGCCCTTGTCATGGAGATTCCGATGACCACGGAGGCGAGTTCGGCGACTGCGAGGAGGACGGAAATCGCGATAAATATTGCCAGGATTCCTTGGGCAAAGTCGAAGCGGTCGGAGAAAACTGTAATCAGGACCGCGGATAGTCGCGTTGTGACTGAAAGCAGGGCGTGCCCCGTGCGGTTAGGCCGTTCCCAATTGGCCACATCAATTGGGTTTCCCCAAGGAAATTCGGTGTCGACCAAGTTGTACGGCATTGGAACCGTGCCGCCGGCATTGTCCTTGGGATCGATCTTGCCGCCGCGTCCGTCTGACGGAGCAGCACCGGTCAAACTGATTTCTCCGATGCCCGGGACGAGCCGTTCCAGAATTTCCGGACTTAAGGGTGAAAACACTGCGGCGGTTGTGTCCCCGGTGCGGAGGATCGCACCGGTATAGTAACGGCCTTGGATGTTCAGAACGCCGGTGTACTGGTCCCATTTGGGGGGCAAGGGCGGGACTGGTTTTTCGGGAGGGAATTGGAATGGGACCGGACCCGAAACTACAATCCGCACACCGGGAGTGCGATCCCTCAAAAGGGGAATCAGTTGTTCGACGATCGCGGATCGTTCGGACGGCTTGGCACGGCTGAGAAAACGCGCGGGATTTTCCATCGCGACGGCCCGGCGTTTCAGCTCCGAGCCGACCAGATAGGTGGCGACCTGACCGACCATGACCCAAGCGCCCACGTAAGAAAGGGCGAGTATGAGAATAACTGGCGCTACGCCGATGAACATGTACGTGACGATCAATCGGTTCCGCAACCGCCAAATGAGACGGAATTTCCGGATCATATTTCCGCCGGCGGATTTGAATGCGAAACCGAGCAACCCGATGCCAAGGAGTATTGCAAGCAGCGGAAGCGTCCCGGTGAGAAGCAGCAGAATGTCTAGCACCAGCAAGGCCAAGCCGATGGCCAGCGCTGCGTGTTTTTGTTTGACGCCGGGTATCCGCAAACTAGATTGCTCCTGATTACAGGATATGCGGTGGCACCGATAAATTACTTGGGGAACAATTCGTCCAGTTCAGATTGGCTTGGCTGTCGCCCGTATTCACAGAGCTCGAATGCCTCGGCAAGGATTGGGGCATCGGGCGTATGGTTGGGGTATCGGATGGAAAATGCGGACCGGACGGAGTCCTGCACCCCGGCTTGGCGGAATTTCGCATCCAGCCAGCGGAGCCGGGCTTCGGCAGTTTCAGGGACACCGGATTCATCAACGGTTGGCACACCGCCAGCCATGTTTCCGTCGATGGCACTGCGTCTGGGCGAGCCACCGCCTACCCAAGGGAGCCATTCGTAGAACTGTGACCCGTGGGCATCGAGACCGGCGATCTTCCTTTCCCAGACCGACGAAATATCCACGACGATCGACGGTGTGAATTGCCAGGGCTTCTGGAAGGCGTCCTCCATATACAGGAACATCGGGTTGGCCCTGAGGACTGGAACCTCAGGACACACCCTGGGTACAAGGACCAAATATGCTGCATCCTGGACGAGGGTGCTGGTGTATCTATGGTCGGCGTGGTAGTCGTTGGGCCGGTGGGTGATTACGATATCAGCATGCCACTGGCGGATCAACCTTATGATTTCGAGCCGGTTGGCCATGCTTGGCTCCAAGAAGCCGTCAGCCAGGGGAAGCACTTCGACTTCCGCAATACCCAGTCGCCGACCAGCCTCCTGCGCTTCAGCGCGGCGGCGTTTGGCTGTTTCCGGGCCTGGGTTGAGATGGTGCCCGGCTGATCCTTCCGTCACCGCAACAAACTTCACATGATGGCCGGCGGCAGCGAACCTTGCCGCCGTTCCGCCGCATCGGATCTCGCAGTCGTCCGGGTGAGCGCCGATGACGAGGATATTGAGAGGAGGCATGTTTTCCATTATTCCAGCTACTTCTTGTGGGGCTCGGGCTTGGCCTCGCCATGGGACGGAGATGGCTTTGCCTCTGCCTTTTGATGTTCCGGCTTGGGGGACTCTGATTTGTGCTCTCCTCCCTTCTTTTCGTCGGCTTCCTTGCCCTCCTTGCCCTCCTTGCCCTCCTTGCCTTCGGCCTTGGGCTCCTGTTTTTGATATTGGATGATCAACGTAATCCGGCGATTGGAGGCGTCATCGGGTTTTTCGGGGGCGCGAAGGCTTTGGTCTGCGAACCCACGAACCTGGGTGACCTGATCGGCCTTGACGCCATGCGATTGCATCCAGCGTCTGGCAGCGTTCGCCCTGTCGGTCGAAAGTTCCCAGTTGGAGTAATCGGTGCGCGATGCGAATGGGCGTGCATCGGTATGTCCCTCCATGGTTACCTTGTTCGGAAGTTTTCCTATTTCCTCCGCAAGCGTCAGCAACAGATCCTTCCCGTAGGCTGTGGGGTTGGGACTACCGGACTCGAAGAACATGCCTTTCTCGTCTTCGATCAGCTCCACCCGAAGTCCCTCTCCGGTAACCGTAATCACGATGTGGTCCTTGATTTTCTCCAAGGACCCGGTGTCCTTCACGGCCTGCTCCAGCTTTTCCTTCAGCTTCTTCATGTCGTCCTTGTGGATCGGGAGACTCTCGCTTCCGGCTCCGCGGAGGCCGTTGCCGATATCTTTGCCTTTGCCCTGGGGATCCGTGAAGTACCCGCCGACTGCCTTCTGGACCTGTTCACTGCTGCTGAGGAGCCACAGCACGATAAACAAGGCCATCATTGCGGTGACGAAGTCCGCGTACGCGACCTTCCACGCTCCGCCGTGGTGTCCGCCATGGCCCCCCTTCTTCCGCTTGATGATGATGATTGGCTGTACAGGCTGTGCCATGGTTTTCCCTTCGGAATTCAGTTCGCCGCGAGCCTACGCGGCCTTGGCACCTTTGCATGCGGCTTCGAGGTTCTTAAAGCTCGGGCGCATTTCATGTGGAGTGGCTCTCCTTGCGAATTCCACCGAAATCATCGGTGCCATCCCGCGCGCAAATGCCATCAGACCAGCCCGCAACATCTGGTAAAACTGTCCCTCCGCCTCGA
>CAITMP010000325.1 GCA_903893525.1 uncultured Acidobacteriia bacterium
GGCATGGTGAAATCCCACTATAGCGGGGAACCGTAGCTAGACTGGAGTCATGTGGACTACCGTGGCAACCTTATTGGTGATCTGGCTCGTGCTGATCGTTTCGCGCCATACTTTCGAGGGTTGGGGACACGGCTTCATGGTGGCCGCAGTGCTGCTTGGGTTGTACCAGATTCTGGCCGGTCGAAAAATCGCCTAAAGACTCTCGCCGATTCTGCCGATAGACAACCGGGAGCAGCAACTGCCAGTTGCACGTTGGGAGATAATAAAGTCGCGGCGACAATGAACATCCACACACCGACCAAGACCTTATTCGGGCTAGCCGCGGCGCTTGCGGCCCTGACATTCATAAACCAATCCACGGCATTCGCGCAAGTTTCGGCGGCGCTCAGTGGAAAGGTGGAGGATGCAACCGGCAGCCCGATTGCCGGTGTCTCCGTCACGGTCAAGAGTCTGGAAACCGGGGCCGTCCGGACCACAATCACGGCGGAGTCTGGGACCTACTCGATCCTGTCGTTGCCCCTCGGCGCGCAGGAGATCAAGGCTGAAAAGCTCGGCTTCAAGTCGGCGGTTCGGACCGGTGTCGCGCTCACCGTCGGCCAGGAGGCCGTTGTCAATTTGCGCCTTGAGGTCGGCGATCTTGCGCAACAGGTGACCGTTTCCGAGGACGCACCGCTGGTGAACACCACCACGGCGTCGATGTCCGGTGTCGTCGGTGCCCGCGAAGTGAAGGATCTTCCCCTCAACGGCCGCAGCTTCGACAATCTGATCACGCTGAACGCAGGAGCCATCAGTTACGGGCTCAAGAGTCCGCAAACCAGCACCAGCAACGGAAATACTTTCACCGTGGCTGGCCGCCGCCCGGCGGACAATATCGTCCTGATGAACGGAATCGAATACACGGGTTCCAGCCAGCTGGCCATCACTCCCGGCGGCGTCAGCGGCGATCTTCTCGGAATTGACGCGGTCCGCGAATTCAACGTTCTCACAGACACCTACTCAGCCGAATACGGCAAGCGCGCCGGGGCCCAGGTCAGCGTCGTAACCCAGTCCGGCGGCAACATTATTCACGGATCGCTATTCGAATTTGTGCGCAACAGCGCCTTCGACGCCCGCAACTTCTTCGACCAGGGGGGCGTCCCCCCATTCCGGCGCAATCAGTTCGGCGGTGCGGCTGGCGGGCCCATCAAGAAGGACAAGCTTTTCGTTTTCGGTAACTATGAGGGATTCAGGCAGGCTTTGGCGGTTAGCAATGTGGCGGTGGTGCCGGATGCCCAGGCCCGCCAAGGCTCCCTTCCCAACGCCGCGGGTGTCTACAGCAAGGTTGCGAATCTGAATCCGGCGATGCTCAAGTACATGCAAATGTGGCCCGATGCCAACGGCCCCGAGCTTCTTTCCAATGGAATTGCCAGCGGCACGGCCCTTTCCTACAACAACCCGAAGCAACGGATCCACGAGGACTTCGCAACCGTCCGCGCCGATTACTCCCTGAGCGACCGCGATTCCTTCTCCGCAGCCTACACAATCGACGATGGCACCAGCTTGATCCCGCTCGCCGATCCCCTGTTCGCCTCGGCCCTCGCCATCCGGGCCCAGGTTGGCAGTCTGCAAAACACGCACATTTTCTCGCCCAGCATTTTGAACACGGCCAGAGTCGGGTTTTCCCGCGCCGCATTCAACTATGACTCCAGCCCGCTGGGCAATTTTGGTCCAGAACTGGCATTTGTGACCGGCGGGGGACCCGGCGGAATCGTGATTGGCGGCGGCACCACAACAACGGGCCTCGCATCCATAACCTCCGCAGGACCGAACAACGCCGCCAACGTCTGGAACCGCCGCAACCTCTACACAATCTCCGACGAACTCAGAATCAACCGCGGCCGCCACCAGATCGGCATCGGCGGCTGGTTCCAGCGGGTGCAGGACAACGAAAACACGGCATCCCGCCGCCTCGGGCAGGCCAGTTTCGCCAGCTTGACGACCTTCCTCCAAGGCACTGCGACGACCTTCCAAGTCGTCCCGTCGCCCACCGAACTCGGCTGGCGCAGCGCCTTCGGGGCATGGTTCGTGGAGGATTCCATGAGGGTTGGCCGCAACCTGACCGTCCAGCTGGGAATCCGCCACGAGTTCACCAATGGATGGAACGAGGTCGCGGGCCGGGCGGCCAACTACATCCCCGACGCCCAAGGCGTTCTCCTAACCGCACCCCGCATCTCCACTTCCACCTTCACCGAGAACCACGCCAAGAAGCTCTTCGGCCCCCGAGCGGGTCTGGCATGGGATGTTTTCGGCACGGGCCACACCTCGATCCGGGCCGGATTCGGCGTTTACTACTCGCTGATCGACGACCTCAGTTTCCTGATCAACTCCCTGCCCCCGTACAACGGTTCCGCATCCTTCGCCAACGCTTCCGTGCCAAGCCTGGTTCCGATCCAACCCGGCGTGCAGCCCCCACCGTCGTGCGGTCCCGGCGTTCCGGCACCTTGCACCACCTTCGCTCCCCAGGGGGTCCAACCAGATGCCCGCACACCGGCAGTAAACGAATGGAACCTCCGGCTGGAACAACAACTGGAC
>CAITMP010000326.1 GCA_903893525.1 uncultured Acidobacteriia bacterium
CGACCAGATGCGCGAAACCCACCAGTTGACACGCGGCAGCTTTCTCACGCCGGGCAAACTGGTTACCCCCGGTGTGCCCACGTTCCTCAACCCGCTCCCGGCGGATGCGCCCGTGAACCGTCTCACCTTCGCCAAGTGGATCGTATCCCGCGATTCCCCAACTACCGCGCGTGCCTTCGTGAACCGGATGTGGCTTGAAATCTTCGGCACAGGCATTGTGGAAACCGCCGAGGACTTCGGCACCCAAGTCTCTGCCCCCTCGCATCCGGAGCTTCTGGACTGGCTGGCGGTCGAGTTCATGGACAAGGGATGGGATGTAAAGGGCACGCTCAGAACTATTTTACTGTCATCCGCTTACAGGCAGTCCTCTAATGCAACACCTGAACTGCTGTCAAAGGATCCCTACAACCGGCTGTTGGCACGCGGCCCGCGCTTCCGCGTGGATGCTGAAATCGTCCGAGATATCTTCCTCGCCTCCAGCGGCCTCCTCAGCCCGCAGGTGGGTGGCGACAACGCTTTCCCGCCCGCTCCGTCGTTCCTGTTCCAGCCACCCACCAGTTACGGCCCCAAGGTCTGGAACGAATCGACCGGCTCCGAAAAATACCGCCGGGCCATCTACACTTTCCGCTTCCGCAGCGTGCCGTATCCGATCCTCCAAACCTTCGACGCACCCAATGGCGAAAGCTCCTGCGTCCGCCGGTCGCGCTCGAACACGCCGCTCCAAGCGCTGGCGACCCTGAACGAGCCGTTGTTCCTCGAATCCGCCCAGGCTTTGGCAGTCAAGGCCATCGAAAACGGCGGTACTACCGACGAGCAGCGTATCCGGTACGTGGTAAAGCGCGTTCTATCGAGACCCCCGACGGCACCCGAGCAGACGGAGCTTCTAGCCCTCTTGGCCCGCGAACAGTCCCGGTTCGCTGCTACCGGGCTCGACCCAGCCAAATTCGCCGGAATCGCGCTGACCAAGGGTGGCGACCCGGTGAAGGCAGCAGCTTGGACAGCCGTATCCCGCGTGGTCCTCAATCTCGACGAAGCGATTACCAAGGAGTGAAGGGTCTAGGGCCTCGGGATCTTGACCTCGACGTAGTCTCCCGCTTTCATCGTGGGAACCACCTCGACGATCAGGTCCTTGTACCTACGGATTCGCTTCCAGTCGTTTGTATCGATCAGCAGGATCGCCAGTCGTCGCCCAGCCAAATTTTGCTGGTAGCGGATACCTTGGTCTGTCGTGATCATCAGGTCGAAGCCGTCGGCCTCGACTGCGGCTAGCAATTCGCCGTTCGTCAGTTCGGCCCAGCCGCGCTCAAAGGCGATCTCGACCTGATGCCAGCAAAGTGCATACCTCAGGGTGCCGGAGTGTTGTGGTCGAAGATGATCCTCATGCGCCAACTAGGCCGCGAGTGGGGCCGACAAGCCTTGAGCGGCATGCTCCAGTACCAAGTTCACTTGCTCCTTGGTGACTCCGGGGAACCACTCGGTGAACTCATCGACAGTTGCACCACCGGCCAAATTTGTGAACAGGGCGGAAACCGGCACGCGGGTGCCCCGAAACGCCCAAGCTCCCGCCAAGCGCATCGGATTTCGCTCCACGGCTGGGCAGAGAGACCAATCCACGGTTGTTTCCATAACCCCATCGTATCCCAACTTCACGAACTCGTTGTCACGACTTTCGACTAAGACGGTTGCCAGTGAACGTTGCACATCGTCTGATCATGACGAGAACGGAACCGGAGAGCATGAGGACAATAGTGCTCGGTTCAGGCGTTGCCGTATTGAGGAGGAACCCGTGGGTCTGGCCACTAGGGCTGATTCCGTAACCGACCACTTGACCGGAATCGTTGATGGCGTTCGCGGCTTCGAGTACCCAGCCCGAGTTTGGAGGTAGCAGGGTATTCAGGTCGATCATAGCTCCGTTTGCGTAGAGGAAGGCGTGGTCGGCACCCGATGAGATGAAGGACTCTCCAACAATTTCGCCCATGCTGTTGACCCCCAATGCCTGGCTGGTTGAGCCACCCAAGGTTCCGAGGTCTTGCATACCCCCGGTGACCGTGTAGAGGAAAGCGTGGGAGCCGCCGACGAACGTACTGGTATTGCAGTCTCCGGGTATTTCTGACATCCCGACGACCTGTACCGCATTATTAATGCTGTTCGCCGTGCTCATACAGCCGCCGAGGGTCCCTAGTTCATGAGACGCTCCGCCCGAATATAACATTGCGCGTAAGAATCCTCCGGGCACTTCGGCGTTGCCTGCAACCTGTCCCGAGTCGTTGAGGCTCTCTCCGTAAAAGCCAGAGCCCCCCACAGGAGGGGGAATTCGAACGGCGCTTCCATCCGGGCTTACCAAGTAGGCGTTTTCGAATCCGCCGAGGTACGCACCCTCCAGGATCTGTCCACTGGAATTGGTGCAGCATGCACTGCCGACGTGACCGTCACCTTGGATCGGAAGGGCTGTCATACTACCATTCGTATAGTGGAAACCTGCGGAACCTCCAATCTCGAAGTTGGGATCGCTGCCACCGGTGGTATTTGACAAGCCAAGAACCTGCCCAGTGCCACCGATGCCTACAGCAAGGCTGTTCGCACCGCCAAGCGTTCCCAGGTCTGTGATTCGGCCGCTATCGGACCACAAAACTGCATGTTGGGTGCCGCTCGAGGTGCCCGCTCCTCCCACCACCTGTCCGCTGCCATTAATCGCGTACGCGATGCTGGAAGCACCTCCCAGTGTCCCCAAGTCGACGATAGATCCCGCCGTCACCGTCCCGCAGCCGACCAGCGACAGCAGGACTACCAGATTCGTTCGATTCATCCGCATTTGCAAACTCCTGAAATGTCCTCGGGAAAGGCAACAGCCCCGCCTCGAACATCCTGCGAACGGTACCCCACACTTTCGCCATCTTTTTTTCAAAAAGATTCTTGACGAAATCAGCCGCGCTCAATCGCAATGGATACCGGGAGTCGTGCATGGCCCAACAACAACAATTGGACGAAGACGAGATCCGGAGCCTGTTGCCAGCTCTGTGGACTCGGGCGGTGCTGGTCTCGATGGCGTTTCCAGCCGTCTTCGATGGCTGCTCGGCAGAGGACGCGGTCCAGGATGTCCTGCTTGCCTACCAGCAGGGCGACCTCCCGTTTGATCCCGAACGGGGCACTTTGGAAAATTACCTCTGTCTGGTCCTGAAGCGCAGACTTTTGGACCGCCTTCTCCGCAGCAAGCGCATGCGCACACTGGACGACCCCACCCGCCCGATCTTGTCGTCGTGCGGCGGGAAGCGTCCCAGTCGTTCAACCGACACCCGTCAAGCGCGTATCGTCCTATCGCTAAGGGAATTGGCGTCCGAGGACCCCGAAGTGGCTGTATTGCTACGCGCCGTCGAACAGATTGACGACAACCAGTTGGGCAACGCCGACCAGGCAATCGCCTCAGCAGCAAACCGCACGGTCGAATGGGTGCGGAACACCAAGCGGCGCGTCAAGCGGACCTTCGCCAACCGGTATCGTGCGATTGCCACGGCCTGAGGCCGATCTGGAGGAGCCTTGACACAAGAGCGCAGTATTCGAAAGCGGCTGGATGCCATCGACCGCCTCGCAGATCACCTGTTGCAGCACCATCGGGAACGATTCTCGGCAATCCTTTTGAACCTGGTCACGGCAAGGGATACGGTTGGTCCCTGCTTGCAGTATGATCAAGATCGGGATGTGGGAGATGGCGCACACGAGGATGTGATCCGTGCGCGGAATCTCGACGAAGCGATCACCAAGGAGTAAGCCCATGAACATCGGTACCCAAATTTCACGTCGTTGGTTCTTCGAGCAGTGCGGCGTCGGCCTTGGCTCCGTCGCCCTCCAAAGCCTCTTGGCCGATTCCGCGCAGGCCGCAGTGTCTTCGTCCCCTGCTTCCGACCCCCTCGCCCCCAAGCCCCCGCAGTTCGCACCCAAGGCGAAGAACGTCA
>CAITMP010000327.1 GCA_903893525.1 uncultured Acidobacteriia bacterium
ACCTCGGCCCCCGTGATCCCGACCTTCTTCGGATCCCAGCTCAACTGCAACACCGGAGCGTGGTTTGACAAATCCTCCGGCTGAAGAATCGTTTTCGACACGCCGTCAACCTTCATGGCCGCGCTCGAAATCACATCCAGCCGCCGCTCCCATTCCTTCCACTCGGCCGCATGGTCGCGCTTCACCCACATCTCCACGGCGGCCAGCATGCCCATCACCTCTTCCTTGCCCACCTTCATGGACCGTCCGAAAGTATGGTGCGGTGCACTGCAAACCCAAGCCGTCTGGACCAAGTCCTTCCGACCCAGCAGCAAACCGCCCGCCTGGGGTCCACGCAAACACTTGCCGCCACTGTAAGCCACTAGCGTCGCGCCGTTCTTCAAATGCAGGTTGGGGATCGTCAACTCCTCGGCCGCCGCGTCGATCAGCAAGGGAATCCCGTGCTTCTTCGCCAGCACCGCAGTGTTCACGATCGAAAGCTCGCCTTTCTCCGCCGCGGGCCCGGACATGATCATCACCATGGCAGTCCGGGAATTGACCGCAGCCTCGAACTGCGCAGCCGTTTCGACCTCAACCATCTTCACGCCAGTCATCCGCACCGCGTGGTCGTAAACATTGCGGGCGTATTTGGGGACAATCACCTCATTCTTCATCCCCGCCAGATTCGGCATGCGCTGCATCTTCTCCGGGTCGCCGCCGGTGACGCAGGCCGCCGTGGCATGGGCAAGCGCCGCCGCGCAGCCATTGGTGACCATGCCCCATTCCGCCTGGGTGATCTCGGCCAAACGTTTGCCGACGGCATCCATCAACTCGTCCATGTGGACATAGGAATGTGAGGCCAACTCCATCGCGCGCTTGACTTCCGGCAGCGACTGGGAGCCGGTGATGATCGTGAACGTGCCACGGCAATTCACCGCCGGCCTCACCCCAATCGATTCATACAGCTTCGCGCCGAGCTCCATCGGGGCAGCCTCCACGGGTTCAACCGCCGTGCCCGAAGCCGCGACAGCCGCCGCCGCGCCCGCCGTACCCAGCAAGCCCCGCCGGGACAAGCCATTGTTCGAATTCCTTGTGTGCGCCATAGTTTGCGACATTGTTCCGATACCCCCGATTTTGATCATACTGCAGGTTTGGGCTGTTGGCTGCGCACCCACGGGAAAACGCTACCATCAAGTCATGCCAACCAGCAAACTCATGAAAGCGCTCGTCAAGTCCCGCCCCGAACCCGGCCTGTGGATGGAGGAGGTGCCCGTCCCCGAAATCGGCATCAACGATGTGTTGATCCGCGTCCGCCGCGCCTCGATCTGCGGAACGGACATCCATATCCTCGACTGGGACGCCTGGGCCGCGCGCACCATCAAGAGTCCGATGGTGATCGGCCACGAGTTCATGGGCGAGATCGTAGCCGTCGGGTCCAATGTGACGGACTTCTTCCCCGGACAGCAGGTCTCGGGCGAAGGACACGTGGTCTGCGGACGCTGCCGGAACTGCCTCGCCGGCCGCCGCCACCTCTGCGCCCACACCAGCGGCGTAGGCGTAAACCGTGCCGGAGCTTTCGCCGAGTACATCTCGCTGCCCATGACCAACGTGTGGGTCCACAAGAACGAAATCGAGCCCGACATCGCCTCCGTTTTCGATCCCTTCGGCAATGCGGTCCACACGGCGCTCGCATTCCCGGTGCTGGGCGAGGACGTGCTGGTGACCGGTGCCGGACCCATCGGCATCATGGCCGCCGCCGTCGCCAAACACGCCGGTGCGCGTCACGTGGTGATTACGGATTTGAACCCCTACCGACTGGAACTCGCCCGCAAGGTCGGCGTTTCCATGGCCGTCGACCCCCGCGAATGCAGTCTGAAGGATGTCCAGAAGGATCTGAACATGTCCGAAGGCTTCGACGTTGGCCTCGAAATGTCCGGCAATGCGACTGCCTTCCGGGGCATGGTGGAGAACATGTCGCACGGCGGGAAAATCGCAATGCTCGGCATCCCGCCCGGCGAAATGGCCATCGACTGGAATCTGGTGATCTTCAACATGCTCACCATCCACGGCATCTACGGCCGCGAAATGTACGAGACCTGGTACAAAATGACCGTGATGCTGGAAACCAGCTTGGATATTTCCTCGGTCATCACCCACCGTTTCGCCGCCAAGGACTTCGCCGAGGCATTCCAACTGATGAAGTCCGGGGCGTCGGGGAAGATCGTGATGGACTGGGAAAGTCAGTAGTGCTTTCCGTGGGACCGGCAAGCACCCTGTTGTCAGATAATCGTGGGATGAGGTTCTCCATGCTCGACACCGGCGAAAGCCATTCCTTGACGGACTTCCTTCTGAACCACGCGTCACACGTCGCGCGGCTCAAGGAGACCAAAGCGCCGGAAGTACTAACCGTGAACGGTAGGGCCGAGGTGATCGTACAGGACGCCGCAAGTTACCAGTCCATGCTCGACCGTTTGGACCATGTGGAGACGGTCTCAGCCATTCGGGAGGGAATGGAAAGTGCGGAACGGGGCGAGCTGAAACCCGCCGATCAAGTTCTGGATGAGATGAGGGCCAAGTTTGGCCTACCGCGTTAGCCTCTCGCGACCGGCGGAGCGGGACGCCTATGCGGCGTTTGAGCGGATCCGGGAGGTGGCGCCGAGCCACGCGGAGAAGTGGCTGACTCGCCTGTTTGCTGCAATTTCCAGCTTGGACCTGATGCCAAGCCGGTGCCCGCTGATTCGCGAAGCAGACGAACTTGGTTTTCCTGCCCGCCATTTGTTGTTTGGCAAGGGCAGGGGCACCTACCGAATCATTTTCTCCATCCGTGAGGAGGAACAACATGTCAGGGTGCTGCGGATCTGGCATGCTTTCCGCGACGCCATCACCGAAATCGACGTTCAGGAGTAATCGGGTGTTGGCGACCACCGGATTGGCACTATTGAGAAAGCGGGCAGGTGCCCGTCGGGTGGCATGACCACGTTTAGAAGCTCAGATGCCCCCCACCACTCCGTGAGTCTTTGGAGCGGGAGCGGAATCGGCGGTAGAAGAGCCATCTGGCGCTGGTTAGTCCTGTTTTCTCGGGAGGGCATTCAAGAGCGGTTCGCCCAGCTTGGTCACCCTCCCCATGTGGGTCCACCTCGGCTGAGATACCTTCGTCAAGACCCGTCCGGCATAGGACACACCATCCTGTCCCGGATCGTACCACCAGAGGTCGCCCGTGGCGGTATTGAAGAATGAGTGAAAGCTATCTGTCCCATGTTTCCCTGATGCGCTGTGTTCTACGTACGCCAGCGGTCCCTCAGCGCGAGCCACGGTTCTCGGGCTAGTGCACTGGTTGCAGGCGATCAGCGTAAGCATAATCGCGATGACCGCAAGCAGAAAATTCGTAACGGAGTCTGTCTGTATCGGCCGGGCATAACATAAAGCGTCCTACAACCCCGCCTTCTTCCACAACTCATCCACCCGCTTCTTCACATCCGGCGACATCGTGATCACATCCGGCCATTCGCGCGTGAAACCCTCGCCCGGCCATTTCTTCGTGGCATCCACGCCCATCTTGCTGCCGTAATTCACCAGACGGCTGGCGTGGTCCAGCGAATCGATCGGCCCCATCGTGAACTGAATATCGCGTTCCGGGTCAATATTGTTCAGCGCGCGCCAAGCCACCTCGCTCACGTTCTGCACATCCACATCCTCGTCCACCACAATGATCACCTTGGTGAACATCGCCTGGCCCAGTCCCCAAATCGCACTCATCACCTTCCGCGCGTGGCCAGGATACGACTTCCGGATCGACACCAGCATGATGTTGTGGAAAATTCCCTCGGCCGGCATGCACATGTCGCGCACTTCAGGCAGCTGCATCCGCATCAGCGGCAGGAAAATCCGCTCGATGGCCTTGCCCATGAAGAAATCCTCCATCGGCGGCGGACCCACAATCGTGGTCGCGTAAATCGGATCCCGCCGCTGCGTGACGCATTCGACGTGGAACACCGGATAGTCGTCGGCAAGCGAATAGTAACCCGTATGGTCGCCAAACGGCCCTTCGCGCCGCCGCTCACCGATTTCCACGTACCCTTCGAGCACCATTTCGGCATTCGCAGGCACTTCGATGTCGTTGGTGACGCACTTCACCATCTCGACCGGGCTGCCCCGCAGGAAACCGGCGATCATCATCTCGTCCAGATCCGGTGGCAGTGGCAGAATTGCAGAGTACATCGTGCAGGGGTCGGCACCAATGGCGACCGAAACCGGCATGCGCGGCTTCTCCCCGGCAGCGGCAAGACGGCGGTAGTGTTCAGCACCCTGCTTGTGGGTTTGCCAGTGCATGCCCGTGGTGCGCTCGTCGTAGACCTGCATCCGGTACATGCCGCAATTGCGCTTGCCGTTTTCCGGGTTCTTGGTGAACACCATCGGGAGCGTGATGAACGGGCCGCCGTCGTCCGGCCAACACGTCAGAACCGGAATGTCCTTCAGCGAGAAGCCATCCTTCTTGACGACCTCCTGGCACGCCCCGCGCGACACGATCTTCGGGAAGAACGCCCCCATCTCCGCCAATTTCGGCAGCATTTTCAGCTTGTTGAAGAGCCCCTCGGGCATCCGCATCTGCAGATACTCCGCGATGCGGGCGGCCACGTCGTCCACATTCGGTACCTGGAGGGCAATCTCCATCCGCCGCATGCTGGCGAAGGCGTTGATCAACACGGGCATTTTGTAGCCCTTGGGATTCTCAAAAAGCAGCGCTGGACCGCCGCTCTTGACGGACCGGTCGGCAAACTCCGTGATCTCCAGCACCGGATCCACTTCGAAGGGAATCCGCTTCAGTTCATTGTTCTTTTCGAGGGCGCGTATGAAGTCGCGCAGGTCGTCATGGGGCATGTTCTATACCGATTGGGGCCGATCTACTATCATTGCAAGTTCGGACGTCTATGAATCGAATCGCATTGGTAACCGGCGCGAGCCGTGGAATTGGACGCGCATGCGCGCTGGAGCTGGCCAAGGCCGGGGTAAAGGTGGCGCTCGCCGCGCGGCAGCTGGACAAGTTGGAGGCAGTCGCCGCCGAGATCCGCGAAATCGGCGGCGAAGCATTTGTCGTGGAACTCGACCTTGCCTCGGGCGATTCCATCAAAGCCGCGTTTTCGAAAGTCGCCAAGGAATTCGGACGCATCGACATTCTGGTGAACAACGCGGGCGTGACTAAGGACAACCTCTCGCTGCGTATGAAGCTGGACGACTGGAACCAAGTCCTCCAGACCAACCTGACCGGGGCGTTCCTTTGCATCCAACAGGTCATATCTCCAATGATGCGCGAACGATGGGGTCGGATCGTGAACATTTCGTCGGTGGTCGGACAGATGGGGAATGCCGGACAGGCCAACTACGTGGCGTCGAAAGCCGGACTCATCGGGCTCACCAAATCATTGGCACAGGAATTGGCGTCGCGCGGCATCACCGTCAACGGCGTGGCACCGGGTTTCATCGAAACCGACATGACCGGCGCGTTGAAGGACGAGCAAAAGCTGCGCATTACCCAAAACATTCCGATGGGGCGGATCGGGAGTGCCGTCGAGGTCGCCGCCGCCGTGAAGTTCCTGGCATCCGAGGAAGCGGGGTACATCACCGGGGCCGTCATCGACGTCAACGGCGGCATGTACATGCGATGACGCCGGATTTGGAGACTGCCCGGCTGCTTCTGAGGCCCCTCAAACTGGAGGACGCCCGGCAGACGCAGACTCTGTTCGGACAGTGGGAGATCGTCCGGGATCTGGCAGCGTACGTGCCTTGGCCCTATCCCCCCGATGGCTCCCACAACTTCTACCGCGACGTGGCACTGCCGGCGATGGAACGCGGAGAACAGTGGCACTGGAC
>CAITMP010000328.1 GCA_903893525.1 uncultured Acidobacteriia bacterium
ATGGCCGTCGGTGAAAGATCGGTTCCGGCAAGTCCGGCCACGAGTGCCTCGTGCGGCACCTTCAGCCGATAGGAAAACCCACCGTTGGTGTTCAAGTCCAAGGGGGTCGTCAGACGGTAAGAAACACCGTCGTTTCCTTCGAGGCGAATGGTCCAGTCCAGCTGCCCGCTGGTCACCAGCAGTTCGCTTCCGTGGTCGAAGTTGAGGACCTTTCCATAAAAGATGGTGTCGGGCTCTGGAATGGTCGCTGCCAGCGCGCCGACACCCATCGTCAACAGGAGCGTGATCCAGCGTGCCACCCTTGCCGCCCAATGAAAGGACCGGTGAATGGGAGCTCCGGACGGAACGGTATGAAGTGAAAGGTTATGCATGACAGGGGTTCCGGAATCTTCAGTTGCCGGAAATCGCATAGGTTTGAAACGAGAGTTTGATGTCCGCGACCCCGTTGCCGTCACGCCGGTTGCCGCGACTGTCGGTCGCCCCACCGCCCGTCGACTTGAGGCCATAGATGAACGTGTCCAGACCGTCGGTCTGGTCTGCCAGGAATGTTCCGCCGGGAATGATCAGGAGCCAGCGGGTATTCCACACCGAGCGCCCGATGAGACGGCTGTCAAAGCTCATCTGGTCTGGTGTGAAGCCGGCGTTGTGATAAGCACGGAAGGAGGAATACCGGCGGATATCCGCGATGGTGCCGTTGACCGAATCACGCAGGGGAATCCAGGAAGGGTCGCGGAGATTGGATTGGCTGACCGGCAGAGGTACCGGAATTTTTTGGTCCACCACGTTCCATTCGCGGGTGGCAAATTCGCTGCTGTTGGGCACGTACATGATGTCGAGTCCGGCAGGTACCAGGTAGACACGAGGCGTGGTGGCCAGGCCCTCTCCCGCATAGTTGTCGAACCAGACGCCCACCGATCTCACCTTGGTGGCGAACAAGGTGGGGTCATAGGCGCTGTCGCCGGGGCCGAGCGGTTTGCCGAAGAAGTTCTTTCCGAAGACGATCTGTGAACTAAACGGAATCACCATGCCCGGTTGCACTCCGGCGCTTTGCGGGGCGAACGCCCGGCAATACCTCCGGAACTCAGGCACCTGCCACAGGTCGGCCACCCGGTACTTCTCCAATTCCTGCCTCCAGGCCACATCGTTGGTGCCCTTCATCCGGAAGAGTTCACGCCGCAATGAGAACTGGCCGGATTCACCCTGTGGATTGTTGAATCCCATCTGCGAACGCAACACCTCAAAATTGACCTTGAGCGTCGCAAGAGCGTCCGCCAGTCCGCCGGAGCCCAGCCGGGGTTCCCCGTTATCGAGCGCGCCCAAAGTTTGTGCGCGCAAAATCTGGGTGAGCGTGGGACGGGCCGAGGCAGGATCATTCGGGTCGAGGTTGGTCTCGTAGTCGTAGGCCTTGGCCGCGAGATAGGTATAGCGGGTCGCCAGGTCAAAGGCTGCCCGATACTTCGAAAGGGCATCATTACGGGCGACGCGGAAGGTGAAATCCTGATAGCGGTTCTTCTGGGTGGCGCCGGCGGATTGGCGGTTGTGCAGTGCCCGTTCCTCCATTAGCCGCAAGCCGGATTCAAGCTGGGCACGGTACTTACCCGAAACCTGGCGCAGGGCCTCCTGCTTGCGAAAGACCTCGATACGCTTGGCGGATTCATCACCCAG
>CAITMP010000329.1 GCA_903893525.1 uncultured Acidobacteriia bacterium
ATATTAACAGCTCAAACAACGGGATAATTGATATCCTATTACCCTTGGATGTGTCCACCATGTGCCCGGCACAAAGTGTTCACCATGGCCCGGTACATTCAGAGCCCGTCCCCGAATCACCCACCCCCGCCGGCCATCCATACGGATCCCAATCCCCGCCACCGCGCAACACCGCCCCGAACTTCTCCACCTCCCGCTGCAACGCCCTCTCTGGCCATCGGGCTGGACGAGGCCACGCTCGACCACAGCACGCTGTCGCGGACGCGGCGGCTGCTGGAGCCGGAAGTCCACAAGGCGGTTTTCGACTGGGTCCTGCGCGAAATGTCCCGGGGTGGTCTGGTCAAGGGGAAGACGATCGGGGTGGACTCGACCACGCTGGAGGCCAACGCGGCCATGAAGTCCATCGTGCGGAGGGACACCGGGGAGGGCTACACGGCCTATTTGCAACGGCTTGCGGCGGTCGAAGGGGTGGGCCCGGACGACATGGCGGCCCTGCGGCGGATGGACCGGAAGCGGAAAAAGAAGACCTCCAACGACGACTGGCAAAACCCGAACGACCCGGATGCTCAGATCACAAGGATGAAGGACGGCCACACCGCCCTGGCCCACAAGGTGGAAATCGCCGTGGACATGCAAACCGGGGCCATTTTGGCGGCGACGGCCCACGGCGGAGCGGCTGCCGACACGGAGGAACAGAGCAGGCATTTCGGAAGTTGCGGCGAGGGTTGCTGCCGTTCGACGGGCCGGCGAGTTCATACTGCCAGATGTTCGAATCAACGAAAGAGTCGGAGTAGACCAGCGCGCAACTTCATGGAAACGGCATGGGGCCGCAAGCGTCACTTTGACAAGCCAAACCTCGTCGACTCGGGGCGGCTGAGCTACCACTCCCATTCCTCTTGGTCAAACTTGTTAGGCGGCATCCCCTCAAGAAAAATTTCGTCGTTGGCCGAAGATCCCGCCTGTTCGAAGGCGGCATCGCAGCCTTCGCGGGGCTTGCGGTCGCGAACGATCACCAAGGTGCCCCTCACAACACGAAGGTCTACCATCTCGCCCAAGCCGCACTGTCTGATGAATGGCTCCGGGATTCGGATACCCCGCGAATTCCCCAAACTCTCAAGCTGAACCAGCATAATCCCCATAAAACCGATTGTCGAGCCGCGAGCATGCCGACCAGTTCAGCGTTACCCGCCCTGGGACTCCACATACGCAACACATTGTTCATTACAACTTTGGCGTTCAACGCGAATACGCGCGAGGTTTTCCGCGGCGTGCCGGTGATGGAGGATGGGTATCTGTGGCGGCCAAGTGCCCGTTCCAGGTTTCGGTGGATTCGGGACGGGCTCCGAGTAGTGGTCCGGCACCGCGGAGTGTGCTGAATGGCGATTGGGGCGAGGAATGGCTGCAAGACGTGCGGGATGCAGCCGACGACGACGGGCCACCTGTTGATGTGGCATAGCTCGCGTCGTTGGACCGTGGTTTGGCCGAAATCGCGGCGGCCGGATCAAGTCCCTAGAGACTACGAGTTTGAACGGGGCTTGTGATCCTCGAAGTCGTTATCTCCCGCGAGGCTGAAAAAGCTCTGGATCGCGCGCCAACCTCATGACATCCTCGCCAATCCGGTCCTGAGTTTAATGCGGAGCGGCGACCGGGTGCCGGCAACCGCAGCCAGCACCAGACCGTCTACCATCGAAACCAGTCTCACCAGGCGCCCGGCATACGCAGCCGGGCCTGCGCCCCCTGACGGCTAAGCGCCCGCCCCTACCTCCCCAAACCGCTCTTCCTTCTCTTCCACATCACCAGTCCGGCCAGCCCGGACACCACCAGCAGCCCGCTCATCGGCTCCGGCGTGATCTGCACCACACTGACTTGGCCGATATACCCGATCCATTCCCCACCCCAGAAGAACGCCAGATTCGTCGAGGTTGATGTCGCCACAAGGCCGCTTACCGTAACCTGCTCCCACGTCCCATTGTATTGAAGCCGTCCGCCGGTAAACACAACGTTGGTGCCAGGCGTGGTATACACCAAAGTTGTTCCGTCGTACACCTGGGCTCCCACCCGGATCGGTTGCGGGTTAGTCCCGTCGAACACCGCCTCGAAATCGCCCACCCCCCGCTCCCCGGTAAACCAGAAGGTCAGTGCATATACACCGCCGGGAATCGTCGTCAGAGTCTGGCTGATACCGGTGCTGGCGTCGCCGATATATCCGCCTGTCTTGGCCCCGCCACCAGCGATGGACGCCCGGTCCGTCTTTTGCCAGATTCCGTGATTGTACGTCCACCCGACAAGCCCCGCGGACGTCGTGTCCGTAAGGTTTCCGTTGACCACAATGTTGCTCGCCTGCGCGCTCAGGGCCGCGGCGACAAAGAGCCCGCACGTCAGGGCAAAGGACCGGTGTCTGTTCCTTCTTGGATTCTCCATCCGCCGCGGCGCGGCATGCGGTATTCCGGGCGCAGTCCGGCCTTCAGGGACTGGGCCGTCGTCGCTGGAATGGCTGGTTGCCTTAAGGAATGGAAAGGCTGAAACGGGACTGTATTCAATCAGTCCGCTGGACGGCCTGGCGAACTTGCCAGTGACAGGACTGCGTGCAAGGAGAATGCTTCCGGTATGTTTCACGATGTGCTCCTTCTGAGGAATCGAGTTGCAAGTTATTGATAAAACGAGCCGTGCGTTGCGGGGCAGGATGGCATCCTGCGCGGCAGTCGCCGACAGCCGCCGCCCCGCCAGTGGCGTTTCCGCGCGGACTTCCGTCCGCGTTGCCGTGTCGGCGACCCGGCAGTCGGCGTTCTGGCTGTCGCCCTGCTTCACCGGGCACCCGCCGGGAGGATCACGATCGGCGGATCAGGGTCGGGTCGTCCGCGTGGCGGGACCTCCGCTTTCCGGCCACCAGCAGGGTTGCGCCCGCCAACAACAGGACAAGGGATTTTGGCTCGGGAGCCGAAGTGTCCGCGATCGTAAATGTTCCCTGAGCGCGTTGAGACGTTCCCGACGAGGGATAGTGGACATCTCCGAACGTCGTCAGATCTTGGTTAGCGCTTTGGTTGTCGAAACTGAAAAAATCTGGAAAGCCGTTGGCACTGCCTCGGCCCGCGAACCATTCCGGGTATGGGCTCACGGGAGTCCACGAGTAAGGTGTCACGGGATGCGCGCATTCGGAGTGGGAGAGAAGTGCGAAAGCGGCCGCCGAAGAGGCCCCGCAGGCGCCATCTGGCGAGTTAGCGGACGAGGTAAGGTCGAAAGAAATGCCGTTCCACGAGACGAGGAACGCGGAGAATTGGCCCCCTGGCGCGGCGCCGGCATCGTAACTGAAGGTTCCCGTGTCCGCGGCCGGTCCTTGGGTTGAGGTAAAGGTGATCGAGTACGTAACGGAGGCGGCCGTCGCCCCCGGGGTAAAGATTCCGGCTGACAGGAAAACGGCCATTGCGGCCAGAGTGGGTGTGAGGAATGAACCTTTGGTCTGTTTCACGTTGTGCTCCTTTTGACGAACAGTTTTGGCGGTAATTCCGAATGACGCGGAACCTTACAGGCACAAGTGCTCCGAGATGGTTCACACCGCGTTCGGGCAACCATCCACAGTGTGAGGGGCCTGCCTGGTTTCGTCCATGGAAACGCCGGGGATTTAATCTGACCATTATCTGACCACGCAACCTCTTGAAAAATATGGGGACTGCCAGCATCACCTGTTAACATCAAGGGAGAGACTCTCCTTAGATCAAGATGCCGCAGGTACGATTTGGACCGTTCAAGTTGGATGTTCGCTCGGGCGACCTCCTCAGGCACGCCACTCGTATTCACCTTCCGGAGCAAGCCTTCCAAATCCTTCTGATGTTGCTGGACCATCCCGGCGAAGTGGTTCTCCGGTCAGAAATTCGCCAGCGGCTTTGGCCCGGTGACACCGTGGTGGATTTCGATCAAAGCATCAACTCGGCCCTCAAGCGGCTGCGGAATGCGCTTGGTGAAGAGCCCGGTGCCACCCGTTACATCGAAACCATATCCAAGCGAGGCTATCGGTTCATCGGAGAGGTACAGCGGGCCGAGATCGAGGGTAACCACGAGGTGCCGCCCCAGCCGGACGCGGCAAAGGTGTTCCGCTACCAAATTCTGGAAAAACTCGGCGAAGCCAGCACCGCGTCAGTCTATCGGGCTGAAGACCTGAAACTGGGGCGGCAGGTGGCCGTGAAGATCCTTCCGGTACGGGATGGCGAAACGCCCCAATCTGTGCTGGCCCGTTTTCACCGCGAGGCGCGTGCCGCCCTCGGGTTGCTTCACCCGCACATCCGCACCATCTACGGGCTGGAAGATTTTGACGGCAGGCCCGGCATTGTCATGGAGTTGGTGGGAGGCGAAACGCTGGGCGAGCGTCTGGCACACGGCCCCCTGCCGCCGGAGGAGGCGCTGCGGCTCACCGTCCAAACGGCCAGCGCCCTGGCGGAAGGCCATGCGGCCGGGACGGTGCATGGCGATTTGACGCCCGCCAACATCATGCTGACGAAAAACGGCGTGAAGTTACTGGATTTCGGCCTGGCGGCGATGGAAGAAGCCGGCCACCCCGGTCAGGAGCCTCAAGGCCGGGCAACGGCAGGGAAGCTGGACGCGCGTGACGATATCTTCTCATTGGGCCTGGTGCTTTACGAAATGCTGATCGCGAGACCGCCCCCCAGCGGCGCGGGCAGCGAGGAATTGACCAGGGAGAGCTTGAGCGGTATCCCGCCCGCAATCGCCCTGTTTCTGTCCCGTTGCCTCGCCCCCAATCCGGAAGCGCGCTGGCAATCGGTGGCCGAAGCGCAAACGAACCTGGAGCAAATCCTCCGGGACCCGGAATTGGATGCTCCCCCGGCCCGGCGCAGGTTCCGGCCCTGGCTGTGGGCCGCACTTGCGGTGGCCCTGGCCATCGGAACCGGCATCTACCTGCCACGCAGTGGACTCCCCCTGATCCCTTCCAGCCGCGCGGTCCCTTTCACTGCCTTGCCGGGTCAGCAAAACTTCCCTGCCTTCTCGCCCGATGGGGAAAAGGTCGCGTTCTCCTGGGTCGGCCCTCCCCGGCAGGATGGCCGGCCGGCCATGAACATTTACGTCAAGTCCATTCTCAACGGGGAAACTGTTCAGGTCACCAGCGGTCCCACCGAAGACCGCTATCCCGCCTGGTCGCCGGATGGCAGCCAGCTCGCCTTCCATCGGACCACCTCAACCGGCTTCCTCGAAATGGTCGTGGCTTTTCCAGGAGTCGTGCGGGTGCCGCCGGGCGGTGACGCGGAGCGCAAGATCGCAGATGTCGGAGTCGGTTTCGCCTGGTCGCCGGACGGCAATGAGATCGCCTATGTCGCGCCCTATGCCCCGGTGGGTAACGGCGGCATTCTGGTGCGGTCGCTCAAGACGGGGGAGCTTCGGCAACTCACCAGCCCGCAGCCCCACGGGGAGCGCTGGGTGGCTTGGTCGCCGGACGGAACGCAGCTTGCTTTCACCCGCAACATGGCGCCCGCACGTGAACTGTTCGTTGTTCCGCGCCAGGGAGGCGAGGCGCGGCGGCTCACTTTCGACGGTCAGGTTACGGGCGGCATCGCCTGGACGCCGGATAGCCGCGAACTGGTGTTCGATTCCAGCCGCAAGGCCGGAAGCAACCTCTGGCGCATTCGGGCGGCAGGCGGGACCCCGGAACCGGTCGGCTCCATGGCGAGTCATCCGACCTTTCCCTTCGTCTCCCTCCGTGGCAACCGTCTGGTCTACTCCGACTCTTTCGTTGATTCGAACATCTGGCAGTATGAACTCGCCGGCCCGTCGAACGGCAGCAACCCCTCGCCGCAACTTCCGAAATGCCTGCTCTGTTCCTCCGTTGAGGACGACAGCCCCCGATTCTCACCCGACGGCCGGAAGCTCGTGTTTGTTTCCTGGCGCACCGGAGCCGAGGAACTCTGGACGGCTAACAGCGACGGCACTGCTCCAAAACAATTGACGTTTTTGGAGGGGCGAACCGGCAGCCCGCGGTGGTCCCCGGATGGCCGTTGGGTCGCCTTCGATTCACGCGCAGGAGGCAGCTCCGATGTTTATGTCATCAGTGCTGCGGGCGGAACGCCGCGCCTGCTGACGCCAGAGCCTTCGCTGGAGATCGAGCCGAGCTGGTCGCACGACGGGCGCTGGATTTATTTCCTGTCCGATCGGGGAGGGCAGTCCCATATCTGGAAGGTACCCTTCGCGGGCGGCCCGGCCCGGCAGGTGACCCAGGGCGATGGCGGCGAATCCCTGGAATCGGCCGATGGCAAGCGTCTCTACTACTTTCGCCGCGAACACGGTGAAGGCATATGGAGCATTCTGCTGGATAAGGGCGTGCCAGAAGCGGGCAGCAAAGAATCAGGCAGCAAAGAATCAGGCAGCAAAGAATCGGGTCTCGAGGAAGCTGTTTCCGAGCTCATCGGCGTCCGGCGAACGCGCGCCTGGACCGTGCGCGCTGAGGGAATCTATTTCTATCAGGAAATAGACGCGCGGCCGCATGTCCGGTTTTTTGATTTCGCCACGCGCCAGATCAGTACCGTGCTGACTCCGGCACGGGCAACGCCGTCCAATTATCCCGGCCTGGACATTTCTCCGGACGGTCGAAGGCTGCTCTACACCCAAATCGACAATCGCGTGGATGGCTTGATGCTGATCGGGAATTTCCGCTAAGGGCCTTTCACGAAACGACTGTCGCTCCTGGAGACCGACCCGTTTCCCGCGAGCTAACGGTTCAATATCTCCTGAATCGAAATGCCATCCTCCAAGTTTTCCAACACCGCTTGAACGGGTCTTCGCGAATTCCGGAAAGTCCACGTGCCGCTTACCCGCCTCGGAACCCTTTCCACCGCCGGACATTGGGCCCAACCCACTTGCCTTTGGTGCCTCTCTGCGATCGGAACGGCGCTGCCAGATAACGGCGCTACCAAAATACGGCAGTGCACTCGTACATCAGGAGCGCCCGTGACTCCGGACCCTTTCGCCGTTACCCGCGCTGCGACTCCACATACGCCCGCAATACATTGTTCATCAGCGTCTGATAACCCTTGCCGTTCGACCGGAACCATTGCATAACGTCATGGTCCACCCTCAGGTTGATGTGTTCCTTGGGTAGCGGAATGCCCCGTACCGCCTTCGTCCAATCCAACTCGCCATGGACGTCGTCGGGGTCAGCCAGGATCGACGCCTCCAACTCAGATTCAGTCATCGCGCTGATCTTCGCCCAATCTGTGCGGTCCTCACCGCGGGCAATCATTTCCGCCACTTGCTCAGTTGAATAGGTCACGATATTGCTTTTCTTCCGCATTCCTCGCCCTCCTTGCCGTAATGATTCGGACGCCGCCATCGCGCTTGGTCCAGACGATCGTGAAAGACTTCGATCCCACAGGCCCGATGGTGATGAACCGCTCCTCGGAGTCCCCGTAGGTGGGGAACGTCAGGACCATCCGTCCATTTGGGTCGCACGCCACCCCTGCAACAAGCACTCTTCCACGACAAACCTATCCCTTCAATCACGAATCTTAGTCACAGATCGGAAAAATAAAGTTCATCACCGCCTAAACCCAACATACAAAAGGGGAAACAGTTCAGGCACGAAGCCCCTTTTCGAGCCCCAAGGTTCGTTTTCCCACCCCCTCCGCGCTACGATCACGGCGCGATGGAAAACACGAACCAAGCCAACCCGACCCAAGATACGCCCAAACCCCGCACCCCGGCCCAAATCGCCGCCTCCCGCGCCAACGGTACCAAATCCCGCGGCCCCGTCACCCCTGAAGGAAAATCCATCTCCGCCCAAAACGCCGAACGCCACGGCATCTTCGCCCGCATCTGCACTATCGAGGGCGAAGCCCCCGAACACTTCACCACCCTCATCGCCGACCTCTACGAAACCTGGAGCCCCACCGATGAGCACGAGCGCGCCCTCGTTGACACCATGGCCATGGCCCTCTGGCGCCGCACCCGCATTGCCGCCCTCGAATCCGCCGGCA
>CAITMP010000330.1 GCA_903893525.1 uncultured Acidobacteriia bacterium
CCCTCGCCCATGTTCTTCTTGCGGTCCTTGAGGTGGACGTGGGTGATCCGGGTGTGGTTTTCCTTGATCCAATCCGCTGGCGAGAATCCGTTGGACGCAAAGAAGTGCCCGATGTCCACATTTGCCCCATTGTACTTGGAGTACCAGAAAGCCTGTTCCCAAGCTCCCAGCCTGCCGAATGCCTCGGGATTGGTCAGGTTTCCGTGGCCATGGTAGCCCACCATCAATTCATGCTTGGCCGCAAATGCGCCGATCCGTTTTGTCTGGCTGACCGGTATCTCGCAGGAGATCGCGTTGGCCCCGAGCGCCTTCGACATCTGGAAGCAGTAGTCGACCACCTCGTCGCTGGCGGAATCGATCTTGTCGAACTTGACGATCTGGATTTTCACTCCCGCGTCTTCGTACTTTTTGCGGAAGGCCTTGAATTCGTTCATGGAGCGCGACAGGCGCCACTTTTTCAGGGCCGCGATCTCGGCCTTTTGAGCTGCTTCCTGTTCCGGCGTCAGCGGTGTTCTTCCCGCAACGGGTGCTTCACCAACGCCGCGGGCCGCTGCAGCCGGTGCACCGAGGAAGGCCTCAATCGGCTGCGACCGCAGTTCCGCGGCATTTACGTTGACCTGTGCCAGGTAGACCAGCAGGTCGTCGGCGCTGCTGGGCATCCCGTGGAGGCTGTAGGGGATGTTGATGCCAACCTGAACGCCGCCGAAATTCGAATTGGGCTTGGTGGCCGCCAATCCCGTGGCACTGCCAGCGAGTCCCGCCAGCGCCATCTTGCCAATGTCCCGTCGTGTGATTTCCATTTGTGATCCTTATTTCGAGAGCGAAAAGCCGTCGATGTGCACTTCCAGCTGGTGGTTCACGCGGATACCCGCGATGCCATCGGTCTTGCCGACCGCACTCTTGGCTGCGCTGTGGACTACCGTGCCGTTGATGGCGAACTCGACCTTATCGGTTCCTACCCGAACTTCCAGATTGTTGGTGGACTTGCCCGTTTCATCCGGTTTCTTGACTGCGTCATTCGGCGTGCGGCCCACTACATTGGTGGTTGTTGCATCGCCCTCGCGGTGCTTGATCAGCCATGTGCCGTTTTGCGCAACGAGGAAATAGAGGTAATTCTGCTGGGGGCCTTCCAGATCGCTGCCACCGAACACCAAGCCATAATAGTTGGCGTGTCCACTCGGCTTTTGCAGCACGAAGGTGCCCTTTAGCGTGTAGCTTCCGGAACCCGAATTTGCCGGATTCCAGTACACCGCTGCCTGGGGGTTGGTGGCGTGGAAGCCGGTACCCATGGTTGCGAACTTGATGTCGCCGGGCGCATCCGGGTCGGAGGCCGAAGTGCTGCGGTCCACGCGCATCTTCCATCCTTTCGGGGCTTGGGCGGCCAAGGGTCCAACAGCGGCCAGGGCGATCAGCCCCAGTGCCAGATAGCGTTTCATGTTCGGGATCTCCTGTCGTTTGAATCGACTCGGCCATTATATAACCGTTCAGTCCTCATCAATTCTTGCCGATTGGACTATCCCTTCAGCTTCTCCAGCTTCTTGTGAACTTCGCCGGCGATCTTGCCATCCGGTGACAGCTCCAGTGCCTTATTGTAGGCGTCCCGCGCGGCTTTCTTGCTGCCGCGCTTGGCCTCGGTGTCGCCGAGCCTTACCCACGCTTCGGCGTTGCCGTCGTTCCATTTTGTGGCGGATCGGAACCGGTTCGCCGCAGCCAGCAGCTTTCCGTTCTTGAAATACTGGTTCCCGATTTCGACATCCCGCTTGGACTTTACCGGGTTGAAACTGTATTGCTCTCCCGGTTCGAGCGAGGTGTCCTCCTCCGGTGGCAGCTGCTGCTGTTCGCCCACCTGAGGCGTGGGAGGTGTAGGGGGGGGCGGTAATAGTTGCGCCGAGAGTACTGCGGGAAACACATACAACGCGAGCTTTGCCAACCTGGGAGACCAACACCGCATGGTTCCAGTATATGAGGTTCAAAACGAAAAGGCCCGCCGAATTGGACCGGACGGGCCTTTCATGCTCTCCCAAAAATGCAAATGCTAATTACCGCCTGTGGCGGCAACTCCGGCCACGCCTGCCGATTGGACCCGGAGAGCCTCCGCGATCTTCGCCTCGAGGATCTTTTCGTCGCCCTTCTTGTAGCCCGCTCCGTAGTAAAGCACCTCTCCTTTCGGACCCAGCAGGTACGAGGACGGGGTGGTGTTGATTTGATAGTCCTTCATCAAGGCGCTCTGCGTCGCACCGATCAGCACCGGAACAGTGAAGTTCTTTACCATCTGCCAACCGGGAATCAGGGGAACCTCTTCGGGCAGGATGTTGATCCAGACCACCGAGAGTCCTTTGCCTTTGTACTCGTCGTATATCTTTTGGACTTCCGGAAGTTCCACATTGCAGTACGGGCAGCGCGGGAAGAAGAAATTTACCAAAGTAGCCTTGTTGGCGTAGTCCTTCAACGTCTTGCGCTTGCCATCCAACGTTCTCAGTACAAACGGCTTGAAGGTGTCGGGCGTCTTCACGACGGCCGCGCGCACAGCTGGCGGGCTCATCGCTAAGGCCTGCGCCGCTGGCTCGACTTTCCGAGTCGAGGAAATCAGATCCGGTGTCCCGACAGCATCGCGCTTGCCCGGCATCTTCAGCGTGTATCCTACCATCCAGACGTAGTTGGCAAAAGCCGCATCGCCTTCGTGAACGCCGTTCACGATTTCAGCCACGCTCTTGGTGCGGTCTCGGATCAGGACCTTGCCCCCGCTGAATTGCAGCATGTGGTTGCCCTTGGTGTAGATAAAGCCCGGCGTCAATGAAATGCCAAAGCCTGGTCGACGGAATCCCAAGTCGTCACCGATCAGGTTCTTCGCCGGTACACCCTCGTCACGGACAGCCAGCGTCATTCCAAGCCCCTTGATCTTTGGAGCGGGGTGGGATGCCCCGATTTCGATCATGTACTGGTCTTGAACCGCATCGAACTGGGTCAGTCCCTTGGTGGGAGCCGGGGCATTGTTTGTTGTGCCTCCGTGGGAGGTCCAGAAATTGTGATGGCCGCCCTGGGTCATCACATAGGTTCCATCGGCGAACAAGATTGTGTTGCTGCCAAGGTTCTGGAAAACCTGCCCCGACATCACCATGCCCCAAGTACCGCCACCGGGCTGCACCGAGTAGTCGGGATACTGGGTTGTTGGTGTAGCGCCGTAGCTGGTTGCGATCAGGTTTGTCTGGTGGTCGTTGCCGGATGGTGCCAGCAGGCTCAATCCGATTTGCGCGTTGTTGAACGACGACCTTTCACTCTTTGGACTGCGGATCCAATAGCCGGCACCGACGCTGACATCGCCCAATCCGGACGTATGGAGCGTACCGTATTGAGATTGGTTGCGTCGACTGGCCGATAGGAACGGAATCGTTCCAGTCAGACTCCAGCGGGGAGTCAACTGGTAGGTCACGTTCACGCTCATCAAATTTGTCTTCGACTGTACTTGCGTACCGAGCTGCTCGCGTGAAAAGTTTTCTGTCGGACCACTGAAATGCACATGCGAATACACGTGCCGGAACGCACCTGTGACCGTCCAGTCACCGGGCTGCAAATATCCACTCGCTTCACTGCCACCTGACCCCAGACCGGAGCGTGAGATCACTCAACCTTGGGCAAAGGCCGGTCCAGCTGGCACGATTAGGCCCAGCAGGAGCGCAGCAGGCACGGCTAAAAATCGAAGATCCCTGTAGTTTTTCCCCACCGTGCCATCAGTATACAGGATCTTGATTTCAATCCAACAGTAGGCTTCTATTGCGTTTTGGCAGCATGGGTCGGGCTACTTGGCCTTTGGCGCAATGATGTCGCCCAGCACATCTGGCTTTGAATTGTCGCGTACCAGTTGGGGGTACTTTTCCCCGCCGTGGTAGTCGACGGCAATCGTCCGGTAGAATTCCCCGTCCTTCACGATGAACGAGATCGGAGCAGTATTTTCGACGGCATCGGTGACAGCGTTCTTGAGGACCGATGGCGAAAACTCCCGCCCGTTGACTGCGATGATCTTGGTTCCGGGGGTGATGCCTGCCTTGGCTGCCGGGGTCTCCAGCCGAACATCACCGATCTCTCCCGTTGCCTTGGCCACAAATCCGAGCGAATACTGCATGTTGACGGCCTTCCGCACACCCTCGACGGATTTCCAGTAGGCCGACGGCTCGGCTGTGTACACCAAGTTGTAGCCGCCGCCGGTGATTCCGCCAAGTGGTGCCCGTGGCGATGTGGATTGTATGCGATCGTTCAGGAACTTCGCCCAATCGTAGGCTTGCGTGGCATTCAAGGTCTTCACCACATCTTCGAAGTTATAGGTCTTGACCTCGGGAGTTCCACCCGGGCCGCCAGCCCAGAGCTTGCAGAAATCGTCGAGGGACTTCTTGCCGCCGCTCAGACGCCGGATTGTGACATCCGCTTCCAGCCAGATCAGGGTGCCTTCGGGGTAATAGTCGACGCTGCGGCGTAGGTCGGTGTAGTCGCCGCGCGATGCGTAGAGAACCTGCGCAGCAACGGCGGTATCGGCCAGTGGCCGCCATGTGCGTCCAATCTTGCCGTCAAGGGCAGCCGCCTCCAAGGCGAGGGATGCCAGGAAATCCTCTTTGTTCGACAGTCCGCTACGGGGTGTGAGGATCTCCCCAAGGTATTCGGTCAGGCCCTCGTACACCCAAAGAAGCGCGCCTTCCATTGGCTCGTTGTAGCTGGGGGTCGCCAGCCCTGCTGGCCGACGGAATTTGCCATTCCACGAATGGACGAATTCGTGCGGAAGCAATCCCGCGGCTAGACGCCGGTGGTCCTCGTCTATCAGCGAATCCTCGTCTACACGGTCGTCGCTCGATTCGTGGTGTTCCAGTCCGAAATGGGCCACATGGTCGCTGAGGGTATACAGAAAATGGTAGTCGCGGAAATGGTGGGCACCGAAAAGTGTGTTGGCCTCGGCAACCAAGTTGCGGAAAGCCTTGGTTTCCTCGTCCCGGATCCGGGTGGCCCTCTCGCTGTCGGCCGCGATGTGCAGGTAGTGGCGCACGGGTCCGTTCGGCGAAAGGTCGATGGTCTTGAAGTTTGCTCCTGCTTGGACGGGCGAGTC
>CAITMP010000331.1 GCA_903893525.1 uncultured Acidobacteriia bacterium
CGTTGTACAGATATTTGGTCGTTTTCCTTTGGATACAAATCTTCACGAAATTGTAACAGGTCCATCTTCTATAGTAAGTTGTAAAGAAATTTCGATTCTTCTTTCTTGTATGCCTTGTCAATTTCTTTTTCCGTTTATATGTATTGATAATACCCTTGCCCAAGGAACCACGGGCACGATTCAGGGCAGTGTGTCCGATCCAAGCGGTGCCGTGGTGGCGTCAGCCCGGGTGGCGGCGGTCAACTTGGAGACAAACACGTCGCGACAGGTTGCAACTCTCGCGGACGGCAGCTATTCCCTCCAGTTCCTGCCGATTGGCAGCTACAAGCTCAACATCACCGCCGCCGGTTTCCGGGCTTTTGAGCGCCGCGGCATCGTGCTTGAGGTTGGGACCAATGCCCGCGTGGACGCCAAGTTGGAAGTGGGCGCGGTAGCCGACTCCATCGAGGTCAGCGAGGCCGCCACGCCTGTGGTTGAAACGACATCGCCGTCCTTGGGCCAAGTGGTGACCAATTCCGAAATCACCAACCTGCCGCTGGTGAACCGGGATATCTACACCCTGCTCTCCCTGACCGCAGGGGTGGACACCTCCGACGCCGCTGCCGACAATTTCGGTGCCCCGATGCAGGCCACAATTGTCAACGGCTCCCCCAATTCCGGCATCGGCTCGGTCAACTACACTCTCAACGGCGGCAGCAACACCAGCGGCCTGCGCAACACCGGCAATGTCGCCCCCAACCCGGATGCCATACAGGAGTTCCGAGTCCAGACGAACAGTTTTCCCGCCGATGAAGGCCGTTTCGGTGGCGGTACGGTCACCATGGTGACCAAGTCCGGCACCAACCAGTTGCACGGAACGGTGTTCGAATTCCTGCGCAACTCGCAGCTCAATGCCAACCGCTGGGTACCGGGGCAGGGAACCCTTCTCCGCGACCCGCTCCACCGCAACCAGTTCGGTGCAACCGCCGGCGGCCCGATCCGGCGCGACAAAACTTTCATCTTCGGTTCCTGGTCCAGCCTCCGGGACCGCACCAGCATTTACAACAACACGGCCACCCCGCTTACTGCGAGGGAGCGCACCGGCGACCTTTCATTGACCGCCGGTACCGCGCCTGTCGATCCCTCCACGGGGGCCGCGTTCCCCGGCAAGATCATTCCCGTGTCCAGGATCGACACCGTCGCCCGCAAGATCAACGATACATACCTGCCGTTGCCGAATCTGGGTGGCGGATTGTTCGAAGCCCAGGTCAGCCATCCGAAGGACACGGACGAATTTACGGTCAAGGTCGACCACAGCCTGGGCCAGTCCCATCGCCTGACCGGCAGCTTGTTCCAGACCTCCGGTTCCGACTTGGTCGGGCTTCTGGGCAACATCCCATGGGTCAGCCGCAATTTCACTTGGCACCAGTACAACTGGAACGCGAGCGACACATGGATTGTCGGCCCGACGATGGTGAATGAGTTCCGCACCGCCTACATCCGGGACTTCGGTGGACGTACGAATCTGCCGGCCATCTCGCTCGGGGATCTTGGGTCGCTGTACAAGATTCAGGGTGCGCCATCGCTGCCGCAGATCTCCGTTTCAGGCCGGTTCAACCTCACCAGCGCGATTCCGGGTCCCGTTGCGGGCAGCAATCTGTATCAAATTCGGGACTTGGTCAGCATTTCCCAGTCCCGCCACTCCATCCGCATCGGGGCTGAGGGACTGCTGGAGAAGATGATCCACGACACGCTGCTGAACAACTACGGCACCTTCAGTTTCACCACGACCAATCCGCGAGGAAGCAAGAACGCCACCGCGGACTACCTGTTGGGCTTGGCCGCCACCATGAACCAGGATGCGCCCACCACCAAGATCAACAACGACTGGTACTTCGCCTTCTACGCCCAGGACGATTTCCGCGTCAACAAGCGCCTCACCTTGAACCTCGGTGTCCGCTGGGATATCCAGACGCCCATCACCGACCCCTTCAACCGTTTCCTGACCTTTATCCCGGGCCGCAAGTCCACCGTGGTGCCCAATGCGCCAGCAGGATTGCTGTTTCCGGGCGACCAGGGCATCGGACGCGGCATCATCTCCACGCACTGGGGCAATGTTAGCCCCCGTCTGGGCGTCTCGTTTGATCCGTTCGGCGACCGAAAGACGGCCATCCGAGCCGCCGCCGGTATCTTCTACGGCAGCATCTCCGGCAACGAATGGAACAGCTCGTCCGACAACCAGCCGTTCGCCATCCGCCAGCAGTTCAACGACGTTTACACGCTTTCCGACCCGTACCGCCTGCAGCCGGGCGGGGTTGGCCCGTTCCCGTACAGCTACTCGCCGTCGTCTCCGAAGTTCATCGCCCCGTCGGCAACGGTGGGCATCTCCACCGACTACCAGTCGCCCTATACCTACCAAATGAATTTCGCGGTACAGCGTGAGATCGTCTCGGGAACCAGCTTGACGGTGGCTTATGTGAACAATCTGACGCACCGGATTCCGTCCGTGCAGGATGTCAACTATCCCGTGTTGACCGCCACCTCCACAACTGCCAACGTGAATGCGCGCCGTCCCTACCTTCCAAATACCCTGTCGAGCATGGGGTTGATTAAGTCGATCCTCAATTCCGCATACCACGGGTTGCAGGTGACCGGCGAAAAGCGGCTCGCGCACCATTTCACAGCCAAGGGGTATTACACCTTCGGCAAGGGCTTGGATGCGGTGAATACCCAGAACAGTACGCTCCAGACCGCCACCGACTGGAACAACATCCTGCTCGACCGCGGCCGGGCCAACAATGACCGGACCCACAGCGCGGTATTCTCCGGCGTGTGGGATTTGGCCTACTTCAAGAAGGCTCCGCTGCCTGTCCGGCTCTTGGCCAGCGGCTGGTCGCTCGCCGCCATCACGAGCTTCCGCAGCGGGACACCGCTTACAATCACCTCGGGAACCGACAACAACTTCGACGGCAACAACAATGATCGTGCCGACCTGATCGGGAACCCGTACCTCGATCCGCACCGTCAGCGCAGCCAGGTTGTCGACCAGTGGTTCAACATTGCGGCTTTCTCAAAGACCACCCAGCTGAAGAACAACTATGACGGCACCTCTGGGCGCAACATCATCGACGGTCCGGGCCTGAAGAATGTGGACATGACTATTGCCCGCACCTTCCGGCTGACGGAGAAGTATTCACTGCAGTTCCGGGGCGAGGCGACCAACGCGTTCAACATTGTGAACCTGTCGAATCCCGGCACCAACGCCAATACTGCGACCACATTTGGCAGGATCACCACGGCGCGACCGATGCGGCAGGCGCAACTGGGTCTGAAGCTAGTCTTCTAGGCCGGTACGGCAGGGTTGAAACCTGCGACAATCAGGACATGGCACGTAAGAAAAAGGACGTGTTCAGCGCGGGCAAGGAAGTCCGGGCGATCGCTCGCGAACGCGTGGGAATCGTCAAGCCCGGGCTGACCATTGTCCCGAAGGCGGACCGCAAGCCCAAGTACAAAACCGATTTCGCCAAGGCCGACGCCGACCATCCGACGGGCACAGAGTAGGGCGGCGCCGAGTAGAGCTTTGGCCAATTCACC
>CAITMP010000332.1 GCA_903893525.1 uncultured Acidobacteriia bacterium
ATCCGGACCCCCATGAACGGCGTCATGGGCATGACCGGCCTGCTCCTCGACAGCCAGCTCTCCGAGGAGCAACGAGACTACGCCGAGACGATCCATAAATGCGCCGACGGACTGCTGTCGATGATCAACGAGATCCTCGATTTCTCGCGCATCGATTCCGGTTCCGTCCAGCTGGAGTTGCTACCGTTCGACCTAAGCCAGTGCATCGAGAGCGCCTTGGATTTGGTTGCCTCCTCCGCTTCCCGCAAGTCGATCAACCTGGAATATTTGCTGGACCCCGGCGTACCAAAGACAGTCATTGGCGACCTGACACGGCTCCGCCAGGTGCTTATCAACCTGCTGGCAAACGCGGTCAAGTTCACCTCCGAAGGCGGTGTTCTCCTTTCAGCCTCCGGTAGCCGCATCGAAGGTGATCGTTGGAATCTCCACTTCGCAATCAAGGATACCGGAATTGGAATCCCTCCTGACCGGATCGACGCCATCTTTCAGCCTTTTGAGCAGGCCGATAACTCGAGTACCAGAAGATTTGGGGGTACGGGCCTCGGCCTCGCCATCTGCAAGAGCCTCGTGGAAATGATGGGTGGTCGGATGTGGGTGGAGAGCCAAATGGGTGTTGGCTCGACCTTCCACTTCACACTTTCCATCAGGGCCGAGGAATCCCACGGCCCTGACCAGACCGAATACCACCTGGGTGCGCTGCAGGGTCGCCGTGTCTTAGTGGTTGACCCGAATCCCTCCAGCCAGCTCGTACTCCGCCAGCATCTGACGGCGTGGGGGATGGATGCCACGATCTACGCCACCCCCGGCGAGATTCCACCGGACCTCCAGCCCGGCGCGTATGATCTTGGAATTGTGGACAACGACATCCCGGATTTGTCTTTCGACCAACTTACGGTCCTCTCCGGGAACCTGCCCTTGATTCTTCTGTGCTCGCTCGGTCGCCGGGATTCCGGTTTGGCTGCCCAGATCCGCGGCTTGGCCGTGCCCCGTACCCGGCTCTATTCGAAACCGATCAAACCATCCTATTTCTGCGAGACGCTGGCAACTTTCCTGTCGGGCGAACCGGCCCGCATCTCCAAGGTGTCCCGCGTCCCCTCGGGTGACTCGGATTTAGCCCTCCGTTTGCCGTTCAGCATACTGGTCGTTGAGGACAACGCCATAAACCAGAAACTGGTTCTACTGCTCCTGTCCCGCATGGGATACCGGGCCGACACAGCCAACAACGGGCTCGAAGCCGTCCACGCCCTCCAGCGCCAGCACTACGATGTAGTGTTTATGGACATGCACATGCCCGAAATGGACGGTTTGGAAGCCACAGTCCAGATTCGCGATCTATTACCCCCGGAGAGGCAGCCATGGATTATCGCCCTTACTGCCAATGCCATGCAGACTGATCGAGATGCATGCCTGAGGGCGGGTATGCGCTATTTCGTTACAAAGCCGGTGCAACCAATGGATCTCACAAACGCCCTGCTTGCAGTCAGGAAATCGGATGCGGAGCCTCAAATGCCTCCGCCACCCCATGTCGACGGCTCTCCGGAATTGGACTGGATACTTCCGGAATATCTCGCGGAACTGTTCGCCGAGGACCCGGAAACCGGTTGGGAACTATTCCAAGTCTTCGAAGCCGACACCACCACCCAGATTGCCGAACTCGAAGTGGCAGTTCGCCAAGCCGACTGGAACAGCACCAAGAAGCTTCTCCACAGCCTGAAAGGCAGTTGCGCGCAAATGGGCGCGAACGGAATTGCCGGACTGGCCGCCTCAGAGGAGGTCAAACTCCTGTCACAGTTAACCATGGGGCTGGAGTCCGTCGTGCGGATCCGGTCCGTACATGGGCAAATGTTGAACTTGGTCCGGTGTGGACTGACCGCCGCCAGCAATTCGAAATGAGACCTGCGAGGAATGAACTCTTGAATCTCAAATCCCGTCTCTCCGTCGGCATCGTCCGCAAAGCCCTGGCCCTCGCGGTTCTGCTGGCCGCTGCGCTGTCGGGCGATGCTTATGCCCAGAACAACCGGACTATTGATCCTGACGTTCTTTCCCAATTGATGAATCGGCTGCAGGCCGTGGAGAAGCGTCTTGCGGATTCCGAAGGGGCACTCCAAAGGACAACCTCGGAGTTGGCCGCGGCTACAGCGAGGATCCGGGCTCTGGAATCCCACGGAACACCCGAGCCTTCCGCATCTGCCGCCGCCCTGCCGCCCGCCGCGCCCGAGACCGGCCTTCAGACTGCTGCCGTCCACGACCACGATGCCATGGCCGGTGCCGGACCCGCCCCGAAACTTACCATTCGAGGTTTCGGCGACGTCCGCTTTGGCAAGGAGGCCTACGAGAAGTCCGGTACCAGTTTTGCCTTGGGACAGATGGATCTTTATATCGCGTCCAAGCTTTCGGAGCACACAAGCGTCCTGATGGAAACCGTCTTTGAAGCCGGCACGGACAATGGAATGGGTGTCGACATCGAGCGCTTTTTGATCCAGCAAAGGGTAAACCGTTACTTGAAGTTTGATGCCGGGCGCAATCATACTGCAATTGGTTACTACAACACAGCTTTCCACCATGGAAGCTGGTTCCAGACCGCGACTGCGCGCCCCTTCCTATTTGCCTTCGAGGACGAGGGCGGGCTTCTACCCGTTCACACCATAGGACTCCGGGCCTCCGGCGAGTTGCCCGGCCCGGGTCTCGGACTCCAGTACACCCTCGAACTTGGCAACGGGCGTAGTTACCAGCCCGGTACCGTGGGTGTTCAAAACAGGGTCGGTGCCAGTTCCGGCAAGTCCTTCAATGCGGCCTTGAGTGCCTCGCCCGATCTGCTCCCCGGACTTCAGGTGGGTGCCTCTGCCTTCCATGAAACACTCACATGGACCGGACTTCAGTCCATTGACCAGCAGATATATTCGGGCTTTGCGGTCTATGACCGGGGCAGAGTCGAGTTCCTAAACGAGGCCGTCCTGATGCGGCACTCGCAAGCCGGCCGCACGACCACCGTTCCTGGCGGCTACAGCCAATTCGCATACCGGCTCGGCACCTGGAGCCCGTACGCTCGCTTCGAGTACTTGAACGGCAACCGCCACGACCCCGTAGCCCAATTGGTTCTCCAGCATCCAGGCCTGAGGCGACAGTTCAGTGGAGGCATCCGCTATGATTTCAACGAGTTCGCCGCATTCAAGATCCAGTACGGCCGCCTGATTCAATCTTCCGTGCCAGCGGCAAATCTCGCCATCGCGCAGTTGGCCTTCACATTCTAATGGCTAGCCAGCACAATTTACGAGTCCTGCTGCTGGGTCTGGCGGTTTCGCTGCTGGTTGTCATTCCAGTCGTGGCTCTAGCCGAGGACGAGGTTGCCTCTCAACCCCTCGCCGTGATCGTCCACAAGTCCTCCCCAGTGGAGAGTATCGCCATCTCCGACCTCCGCAAAATGCTGACAGGTGCACTTCGTACCTGGCCAGATTCCACCACAGTCGTCCTAGTCCAGCAGCCAGACACCAGCCCGAGCCAGAAGCGGATGCTCCAATTGGTCCTGAAAACCAATCCAGCTGCCTACAACCGGTCCCTCTTGCGTGCGCAGTTCCAAGGCGGGCAGGTGCCAACGATCAAGGTGATCAATTCCGATACCAATGCCATCGCGTTCGTCTGGAACGTGCCCGGTGCCCTTTCCTTGGTCGATCCGACCATGGCCGCCGCATCCTCCCACGTGAAAGTACTGAAAGTTGACGGCAAGTTGCCCTCCGAACCGGGGTACGCGCTTCGATGAAACAAAATTCCTCGAACATTGCCGTTTGGCTTTCGGCCGTCTCCCGGCAAACTTCGCTTTTGCTTATCCTTGGTGGTGCCGCCATCTTGGCCGCCGGTGTGTTCGTGGTGCTTGAGTCCAAGGGGGCCGTGGACAGCGTTCGCGAATTTTACGAGGTTGATGTGCACGGCCTGCAGACAGCAGCCGAAATGGCATTCCAGATTCAGGAAGGCCGCCGTACCGTCATCTACGCACTCACGACCAACGACCCCAACAACCAACTAACCTTTATCGGCCAAGCTCGTTCCGCCGGCGACGCGGTTGCCGATTTGGAACATCGCCTCTCGGATTCGAGCCTAGCCCCCGGCCCCAGAAAAGCCCTTGTCAGTTTCTCCACCAATTGGACCGCCTACCAGAAAATTCGTGACGGGGTTATCGCGTCGATTCTGGTTGGCGACCCGAAGGGCGGCCTGGCGGTCGACCTCGACCAAGCCCAACCCGCCTTTGAATTGGTGCGCAATTCACTGATCCAGCTCAGGGCGGAACTGGATACCTCCGCTGGAGTTCGCTCGGCCAACCTGACTGCGACTTTGCGCCGCACCATGGTCGAGATCAGCGTCCTCTTGGTCGGCATGCTGTTCTTTCTCCGGACCGTCGGCCTGAACTTGGAGCGCCGGCGGACCGTCGATGCACTCCGCAAGATCAACGAGGACCTGCAGGGCACCCAACGCAGCCTCCGCGACAAGGAGCTACGTCTACGCACCCTTTTTGACAATGTTGTCGACGCCATCATCACGGTCGACGAGCATGGCATCATCGAGAGCGCCAACAGGGCCACCCAGAATGTTTTCGGGTTCCGCCCATCCGATCTTGTCGGCAGCAACATCGACACCCTGATACCCAATTCCCACTCGTTCGTCAAGAGTTCGCCCGTCCCCAACACGATCGAAACCGGCATTCTGGACGTCATCGGTGTCAATCGCGAGGTCGAGGGCATTCGCCGCGACGGAACCCATTTTCCAATCGACATGACGCTTAGCGAGATCGTGACGAACGGCCGCCGCACTTTCGTTGCGATCCTCCGTGACGTTACCGCCCGACGCGATTCCGAAATGGCGCTCCAGCAAAGCCGCCGCCAACTTCTCGATGTCACCGCCAATATTCCCGGGGCCGTCTTCCAGCTCACCCGCACCCCTCGTGGCGACCACAAGTTTCTCTTCCTCAGCGAAGGTATCTCCACCCTGCACGATGCAACCGCCGCCGAAATCATGGCCGATCCAGGCCGGATTTTCGAGGACGTGCACTATGATGATCTCGCGCTCGTTCGCAGGGAACTCCGCGAAGCACTGCAACGGGGCACTGCTTATAACGTCACTTGCCGCGTGGGAGGCCGTGGCGGCACCCCGGTCCGCTGGCTTGCTATCAGTGCCACTCCCCAGCCGAACGCGAAGGGCGAATTGGTGTGGAATGGTGTCGAAGTCGACGTCACAGCTGCGAAAGAGTCGGAGGCGAAGCTCCAAGCCTACGCCGAACAGTTGGCTGAAGCCGTATCCAAGGCCGAGTCGGCCACACGGGCGAAGAGCGAATTCCTCGCCACCATGAGCCACGAGATCCGCACTCCGATGAATGGTGTGATCGGCATGGCCGGTCTGCTGCTCGAAACCCAGCTGGCCCCCGAGCAGCGGGATTTTGCCGACACCATTCGCTCGTCGGGTGAAGCGCTCCTCGCCATCATCAACGACATCCTGGAGTTTTCGCGCATCGAAGCTGGAAAACTCGACCTCGAATCGCGTCCGTTCGATTTGCGGATCGTGGTCGAAGAATCGCTGGAGGTCGTGGCCCCAGCAGCCCACCGCAAACGGATTGAACTCTGCGCACCTGTTCAAGATGCCGTCCCCGAAGGGCTCGTGGGCGATTCTGCCCGCTTGCGGCAGGTGCTCCTCAACCTCCTCAGCAATGCTGTCAAGTTCACCGAATCCGGCGAAGTGGTGCTGACCGTTTCCCGCGATGAACGCACTGATGAAGACCGCACGGACGCCGGTTCCGCCGTCGTTCGCTTTGAGGTCCGCGACACCGGCATCGGCATTAGCCCTGCGGCCCAGTCCCGCCTTTTCCAAAGCTTTAGCCAAGCCGATAGCTCCACAACCAGGCGCTTTGGCGGCACCGGTCTCGGCCTGGCCATTTGCAAGCGTTTGGTGGAGCTGATGGGCGGCGAAATCGGGGTATCGAGCCAAGCTGGCGCCGGCTCGATCTTTTGGTTCTGGATTCCCTTCCAGATCAGTCCCGAACCTCTCCCGAATATCGCTTCCTCCGTCCAACTGGCTGGCCGCCGTGTTCTGGCGGTTGACGACAACGCCACCAACCGCAGCATCGTCAAACAGCAGTTGGGCAAGGTCGGCGTTCACGTGGCTACGGTGGCCGGTGGCAGGGAAGCGATCGAGGAATTGCAGCTGGCAGTCCGGCGTGGCCAGCCGTACGAACTCGGGATACTCGACTTGCACATGCCCGTAATGAACGGACTCATGCTGGCGCAGGAGATCCGCAAGTCTCCCGAATTGAAGGACACGCCTTTAATGATGCTCACGTCGGACCGCGACCGCGATGAAGCCGCCGCCGCCCGTCAGATGGGCGTCCGGATCTTCCTCGTGAAGCCCGTCCGCCAAGCCAATCTGATTCGCTCCGTGGGTGAAATGTTCGGACTTGCCAGCCGCACAGTTCAACCGGCTACAGCTGCGGACCGCCCGCAGGTGAAGGCCCGCATTCTGGTCGCCGAGGACAATCAGACCAATCAGAAGGTCATCGCTTTAATGTTGAAGCGCCTCGGCTGTACCGTCGATGTCGCCGTAAACGGGCTCGAAGCGTCCCAAGCCGCCGCCGCCGTGCTCTATGACACGATTCTGATGGACTGCCAGATGCCAGTCATGGACGGCTTCGAGGCGACGTCAGCAATCCGCAAGCATTCCAGCCGGCACGTTCCCATCATCGCCCTGACGGCCAACGCCATGGAGGGCGAACGCGAACGCTGCCTCGCAGCCGGCATGGACGACTACCTGTCAAAGCCCGTACGGGCCGACGAACTCCTGAAAAAGCTGCAGCAGTGGGCACAGGACCACCCGGCCCAACCCTAGTAGTTAGGGCAGAAAGTCGAAATCAAGGGCTTGTTCGACACTCCACGCCGTACAAGTCGGCCTCCCCGACATTTCCATTTCCTCCAATGCATCCTCGTACGCGTCGGCGCGCGTCCGATCAAAGATGCTCAGAAGCGGACGGGCCGCGCGTGGCACGGCATCGGGTGCGGGAGAAACTGATCGCGGCCAATCCGTCCGCTTGTTCCTCAGAAGGTAGGGCCGCAAACTGGGGGAATCTTCCAACAGAAACTGGAGTTCCCGCCGCGCGTTGCGAATGGACATCCTCCACGAATTGGATCGTCGCTCGGGCTGTAGCTCATATTTGATCAGGTGCATCTGAAGAACGCTCAAATGCGACCATACCGCATGCTTGGCGGATTTCCCCAAGTCGGCAATCTCCTCGGCAAGGTTATCCCAATCCAAGCTGGCGACATCATGATTCCTCAGCGCCACAAGCTGGCTGTCAGCCCACAGAACCGTGTCGATGTCGTATCCGGATCCAACAACGGCTAACGGACCAGGTCTCTGCTTCCCGTCAGCCCTGAATTGGCCAAGCCCCCCACGCGGAACCTTCGAGGTTGACAGCATTCCATAACCTTCTTTGAGCTTGATTGTACCGCCTATATCGGCTGTCCGTTGGACTAAACTTGCCCCAACATCCCCGCAATCGCCGTCGCAATTTGCAGCCCGTGAAACCGCCCGTTCTCAATGAAAATCTCGTTCGTGTGCATCCCGGCCACAATCACCCCGGCCAAAAACACACCTTTGCGCTCGCTCTCCAGCGTATCCGGGTTCGTGCGCGGCTTTTGCGTTTCCGGATCCAATGTGATTCCAGCCGCGTTCAGGAACGTCCAGTCCGGCGTGTAGCCCGTCATCGCGAATACAAAGTCATTCGCAATCTCCTCCACACCCTCCGGTGTCTCCAACACCACCGATTTCTCCCGGATCTCCACCACCCGCGTATTGAAATAGCCGGTGATCTCCCCGTTCTTGATCCGGTTCTCGATGTTCGGCTTGATCCAATACTTCACATGGCGATGGATCTCGGGTCCACGGTGCACCAGCGTTACCCTCGCCCCTGTCCAGTAC
>CAITMP010000333.1 GCA_903893525.1 uncultured Acidobacteriia bacterium
ACGCCGCTACGGCTTGACGCGCGAACGCTGCGGCCAGATCATCTCGGACTGGCGGATACGCGCGGTCAACATGGGGTACATACAGGACGTGACGCCGGAGGATTCGCGCGCCATGGCGGAACTGTTGCGCGTAGCGGGGAGCGAAGGCCCCCCGGCATTTATCGCGGAATTTTCGCTGGCCAAGTGCGGGGATTGAACCCCGCTAATCGCTAGGATTGCGGCTTGTAGGCGACGCAATCGATCTCCACCTTGATGTCGGCGAAGAACTTGCAGACGATGGTGGTGCGTGCCGGTTTGGCGTCGCCAAAAAATTCCGTGTAGACCTCGTTCATCTTCGGGAAGTCTGAACCTTCCGAAAGGAACACGCCCACACGGACCGCGTCGGCCATGGATGCCCCGGCACCTTCCAGGATCCGCTTGATGTTGTTCAGCGTCATCCGCGTTTCCTGTTGGATATCGCCAGGCACATACTGGTTGGTTTCGGGATCCACCGCCAATTGGCCGGAGACAAAGATAAAATCTCCGGCGCGTACTGCCGGAGAATACGGGCCGCGGGGGGCCGGTGAACCTGGAGGGGAGAGTCGTTCGATCATTTTCATTAATGTCCTTCTGCCTCTAACAGGCGTTCCGTTTCAATGGCGGCCATGCAACCGGCACCCGCTGCCGTAATAGCCTGGCGGTAAACCCGGTCCTGAACATCACCCGCATGGAAGACTCCGTGGATGTTGGTGCGGGCACCGCCATGGGAGACGATGTACCCGTCCGGATCCAAATCCAGCTGGCCTTTGAAAACCTGCGTGTTCGGGATGTGTCCGATGGCTACGAACAGGCCGTCCACCTCGCGGATCGTGCTCTCGCCAGTGACCAAGTTCTTCAGTCGAACGCCCGTTACGATGTGCTTCTCAACGTCGAACACTTCCTCGACCGCCGAATTCAACACCAATTCGATCTTCGGATTCGCCTTCACGCGATCCAACATGATCTTCGACGCCCGGAAACTGTCCCGCCTGTGCACCAAGGCCACGTTGCGGCCGAAACGGGTGAGGAAGTTCGCCTCCTCCATCGCGGAATCGCCGCCGCCAACCACCATAATCTGTTTGTCGCGGTAGAAAAAGCCGTCGCAAGTGGCGCAGGAACTGACGCCGTGTCCGATCAGTTGCTGCTCGGAGGGCAAATCCAGCCACCGGGCCTTCGCGCCGGAAGCGACGATCAAGACGCGCGTCTCAATCCACTCGCCCTCGACGTTGAGCCGGAACGGACGCTTGGAAAGATCGGCCTCGATGACGGCACCGTCGAGGTAGGTGGCTCCGAAGCGCTCGGCCTGCTTCTTGATGTTCTCCACCAAGTCGGGGCCGAGGATGCCCTCGGGGAATCCGGGAAAGTTCTCGACTTCAGTGGTGATGGAGAGCTGGCCGCCAGCTTCGTGGCCCTTGATGACGAGCGGCTTGAGGCCGGCGCGCGCGGTGTAGACGGCTGCGGTGTTGCCAGCGCAACCGGATCCAATGATAACGACGTTTTGCATGGGGAAATTCTGAGCCTATCAGATGCACCGGGGGGAATGAAGGACTCTGCGGACGGCGCACATCCACGGTTTCAGGATCTGGCCCCGATTTCCCGCAGTACCCCCGCAGCTTCGGCGGCGGGCAGCACACGGCCCTCCTCGCAGCACTCCCCCCGCGGGATTTTACTGCCGTGCGGACACGCATCGGGATGCCCCAGCAGTGTACACATCTTGTCCGTCACCTCCGGACTCAAAATGTGTTCGAACTTGCACGCACTCTGTTCGACTTCGTCCTCGTCATGGATGTTCAACACGTCCATGAACAACCGTTCGGCCAGCCGATGCCGCCGGATCACGTCGCGCGCGCGGGCCTCGCCCTTGGGGGTAAACTCCTCCAAACCATCGTGCACCGTCACCAGCCCAATGCCTTCCATGGTCGTCACGATCCGCTTCCACTGCACGGGCGTAAATTCATGCGCCTCAACGTGGCCGAAATCGTGGCTGGTGTCCTCGGTACGCATCCAAAGGTGCTCCAGAACCTCGTCGAAGTCCTGGTTTTCCTCAGCCGAAAACACGAGATTCTGTTTGATCCGCCCGTGCTCCAAATTCAACCGGCGGTCGGCCAATTTTCCGGCGTTCTCATCGTGGGTCACCATCACGATGGTCCGGCCCTGTTCATGCAATTGCCCCAGAATGCGGAACACGATCTTCTGGTTCTCGGCGTCCAAATTCCCGGTTGGCTCGTCGGCGAGGATGATCCGGGGATCGTTCACCAGAGCCCGCGCGATCGCCACCCGCTGCTGCTCCCCACCCGATAACTGCGACGGCAGATGCTTCGCCCGACCGTCCATCCCGACTTGTTTGAGCGCCGCCATCGCCTCGGTCTCGTCCGTCATGCTGTGGAAATACTGCGCCAGCATCACGTTTTCGAGCGCGCTCAGGTGCGGTACCAAGTGGAATTGCTGGAAAACAAAGCCCAGCGTTTCCGATCGGAACCGCGCCAGTTCGGAGCGCGAGAGCGTCGCCGTGTCCGTGCCGTTGATTACCAACGCGCCCGACGAGGGTTGGTCGAGGCAGCCGATCAGATTCAGCAGAGTGGTTTTGCCGGAGCCGGAAGGACCCATGATCGCGATCCATTCGCCTTGCCTGGCGCGGAAGGAAATGCCGTCCACGGCCCGGACCTCGCCCGATCCCTTGCCGTATACCTTGCGTACGTCTTTCAACTCAATGAATGCGGACATTATTCGCCCCTCAAAATGACTGCGGAATCGATGCGGCGGATGCGCGATGCCGCGATGGTTGTTGCCAGGATGGCCACCGAAAGGGTAACCAGTGTGACGCCGCCGAACACGCCCCAGCTGGAATCCACACGGAAGGTGCCCCCGAAAATACCCCGGCCAATGGCCCCGGAGGCCGCGATCCCCACCGCGTAGCCCGAGAGCGCCGCTGTAATCGCCAACAATCCGGACTCCGCCACGAAGAACGCCCCGATCAACCAGTCCACCCCACCCAACGCCTTCAAAATGCCGATCTCCTTGGACCGCTCCACCACCATTTCGCTGAAGTTGCTGGTGACACACAAGGTAGTGATGCCCAACACCACCAAAATCAGTAGCAGCAGTGCCATACGGACTTTCAACACCACGGCGGATTCCGTTGCCGCGATGGAAAGCACTGTTCGGAACTCAGCCATCGGGTAAGCTTTGGACAACTGGTTGCGGATCTCGTCGACACGTTCGCCGGGGGCCCGGATCTGAACAATGCTCAGGTCCGCCGCCGGTTGGCGGAACGGCAGGAGCAGTTCCTGGTCCTCTGGACCGCCCGTCGCCAAGATGCCGCGCAGGGTGCAATTCGCAAAGGGCACAGTCTGATTGAGTTGCAGCTTCTGTTGCGCCGCAAGGAATTCCCCGGCGAGGCAGTCTCCCGAGCCCACCTGACGGGTGCCCGTAACATGCCAATAGGCCGTCATGGATGCTGCGGAACCCGGCTCGAACTCCACCACGGGAATGCCCTTGGTGGCGGAAACGCGGAATGGCGATGCCTCCGCACCCAAGGCGCGGGCGGCTTCCACAATACCCGACGGAATGCTGGTGCCGCTTGCAGGTACGGCTACGATGTTCGCACCGTAGGCGCGGAACTCCTCCCGCAACCGGCGCTCCACCGAGCCGTAGATGCCCAACAACACTGTCGCCAGCGTCGCGGCGACGGCCAAAGCAGCAAAAGCGAGAATGAGGCGCTGTTTCCGATAGACCAGTGCGCGAACGATAAAGCGTAGGAACATCCGGAACTAGACGCCCTCCCGCAGGATCACCGAAGGCTCCAAATCCAACGCCCTACGCAGCGGCTGCCAGGCACCCGCAAGCGAAACCAGAACTGCCGCAAGCACTACAGCCGCCGGCAGGATCGGCGAAACCTCCACCGCGTCGCCAAATACGGCCTCGCCCACAACCTTCGCCAGAACCACGCCGCCAGCCGCCCCGATCAACCCGCCAACCAGCCCGGCCAGCGCAACTTCCATCCCCAGCAGCAACGCCACCAGCCACCGCGCCGCCCCAATCGCCTGCATAATGGCAATCTCACCGCGCCGTTCGATCATCGCCGCCGCCGTCAGGCTCCATACCGTCAAAGCAGCGGAAATCAACGCCGCCAATGCGATCAGCAGCATCAGCCGGCTGACGCGGTCCAAGATCCGGCCCTCGGAATCGGCAACCCGGCGAACCGGCCTAGCCACCGTGCCGGGGATCGCCTGCTCTATTTCGTACGCAATCGAAAGCACGTAGTTCGTACAACTCCAGCGCTCCAATTCCGATTGCGAAAGCGTGCGCGGGTCCCGCCGGGCGAAGTCATCCTCTGGTTTGGTAACCGCGGCGACGTCCAGACGGTCCGTAAGTCCGGGCCTTCCAGCCAGCCGCTGGAGAGTGTGGAGCGGCATCACCAGGTGGTCGTCCGAATCTCCGCCAGTGGAAAGGATTCCCACAATGTGGCAGACCTCGGAAAAAACCGGCACCGCCCTGCCCACGGTCCACCCCTTGCGGCGCGCCAAACCCTCGCCCGCGAGGCATTCGCTCGTGTCGTCCACGGGCCAGCGGCCACTGGTCTGCCAAGTCGGATTCACCGCCCGTACGCCAGTGCGCGCGGCTTTTCCGGTCGGTTCCTGGTATTCGTGGTCGAACCACACGCCCTCCACCGGAATATCCGCGCTGCGTGCCGATAGCGATGGCGAGAATCCTGTAATCGCAAGCGCCCAGAAGATGCTTTTGACCTTGACCGCCTCCGATTCCGCCATGTACGTGGCGTCTCCTGTGGAAGCCGTAGTCACGCCCCCAACCCCGCCGGTCACCACAGCCGCCTTTGCCCGGACCACGATATTTGCGCCAGCCGACCGCAATTCGCGGTTCACCTTGTCCCCGATCGACAACATCACGCCCAACATCGACGCGGCGACCGCAGAACCCATGGCGATGGCGGCCACCAGCATCACCTTGCGGCGCGGCGAGCGGCGGATCGAGTCCTGGACGAAGCGTACAAGCATTTCGCGCCGATCAGCCTTTCCGGAACACCTTGACACCCCGCTCAAAAGCCGCTTCGTCGACCACAAGCGTCGACCCGTCGATGTGGGACGCCAACGGCACCGGGTTGCAGCCACCCTCGGTCCCAATCGTCCCGATCAAGATGTTCGAGGCGCAGTTCCGGCACAGAACTTCGGCACCCTTCTGCGAATACCCCTGTGTGCCGCAAATGTTGCAGGCGTCGAGCGCCGTCGCCAGCGTGCCGTCCGGTTTCCGGATCACGATGAAGCGCACATGGACGCCCTGGTCATCCACCGTGTAGCGGTGCAAATTGCCGTCATCCACCGAGGAGACCGGGATGCGGATGGCCTGCCGGTCGAACACGAGCGGGGTCGCTGCCGAAAGGGAGGAGGCCTCACGGGCGTAGATGAATTCCGCCGTGATCGAAAGGATGAACACGCACGAGGCCACGCATGACGCGATCATCCACGTGCGTTCCCGGCGTGCCGTCCACAACGCCTTCCGCAGGCGTGCACCCTCCAAGCCCTTGGTTTCCGGCACGGAACGCTTCCGCCACTCCAGCAGCATCATAGCGGCGGCCATCGCCAGAATCACGATGAAAAAGAAGATATCGTTCTTCACGATCGGACCGATCAGCGCCATTTCCGATTCGCTGCTCGGCAACACGCCGCTCTCGGACAGCTCATGCAAGCCCGTGATCGCCAATTGCACCACCACCACCATCATGATGACGGTGGTCATTTGAAAAAACTGGCGGAGGTTGACCCGTATCGTCCCGCGGACGAAACTGACTCCAAAAAGCGCGGCCAGACCCGCTCCAGCCAAGGCCCCGGCCCATTGCATCAGGCCCGCCGTGTCCAAGCGAACAGCCATCAAGAGGAGAACGGTCTCCACGCCCTCCCGGAAAATCATCAGGAACACGAACGCGAAAATGCCAAACTGGGCTTTCAGCGATGCGTTCTCAGATGGCGCTTCCTGCAACCGGTTTTCAATTTCGGCCTTCATAGTCTTGCCGTGGCGATTCATCCAGATGACCATGGAGAACACAAATGCGGCGCTCACCAACAGGGCCCATCCACCAAACGCGTCCTCGCCGATACCCAGCTTTCCCAAGCCCCATGCTGTTGCAAAGGAAGCGATTATCGCCGCCGCCAAGGCCTTGTAGACGGTAGGCAGGAAGTCCGCCCGACCCGTCTTGCGAAGGTAGGACAGAACGATGGCAATAACTAGGGAAGCTTCGACGCCCTCCCTGAGGACGATGATGAAGGTCTGGAGCATTTTCGCAACTCAGTTGCAAATCCAGTATAGCAAAGGGATCACGGACTGAAAAGGTCCGCGATAGGCCGCCCTAGTAGTGCAGCTTGAGCACGAACTCGAAATCGCGCGGGTTGCCTGCCGTCGTAATCGTTCCGAATGCGGCCGAACCGAAGCTCCCGTTCGGGTCGCCCAGTGGAGGAGTATTGGATGCGTTGAACGCTTCGGCGCGGAACTCGAGGCGCGCATGGTCGGCGAGGCGGAACTCCTTAACAACCACCAGGTCGGCGTTCTGCAGCCCTGGTCCCCGGATCGGGTTGCGCGAACTGGTGCCGATGGTGAACTGCGGGGCTGCGGAAAATGCGGCGGTGTCGAACCAGCGCGCGGCCGAGCGGCTGGCGTCCAGGTTCGGATTGCCCAACCGGTTTGGCCGCTGCAACGCATAGCCAAGGCTTGAATTGTTGTTGATCGCCTGGGAGATTGCCACGGCGTCGCCGGACTGCACCCGCACCAGTCCACCGATCCGCCATCCCGAGACCTTCCATACTTTAGGAATCTCGTACACCCAGGACGCCGAGAATACATGTGGGATGTCGCCGGTGGAAACATCGCGCTCCAACTTCCGGTTGAAGGCGTCCGCCGCGCCCGTTGTGCTGAGCACCGGACCAGTGAAGATGGTTTGCGAAAAGTAGGTGGAGGCGTTGTCGATCAACTTGGAGAACGTGTAGGCGAAGGTTGCCGTCAAGCCCTTCGACATCCGCCGCTCCAGTCGGACTTGGGCCGATTCATACCCGGAATCCGCCACGTTGTCCCGGAAGAGCACCACATTGGTAAACCGGGGATACGCCCGTAGCAGCTGCTGCTTCGCAATGGTCGCCGTGTTGAGGGACGAGGAAGCAGGTAGTTGTCCGAAGTATGGATTCGGCACCTTTTCCAGCAACGTCGCCCCCAATGCGAGGCTCGAAGCCGGCAGCTGGTTGAGATTGGCTTCCGGAAGGCCCAGGTGGGTATTCTTCGAGCCCACATATGCCGCCTCCACGCTCGTACTTGCTCCGAACGTCTTCTGCAGCGTCAAATTCCACTGCTGCGAATACCCCGAGCCCACTTTTCTGTCAGTCCCAAAGACACCCTGCCCCAAACCGGAGTTCGGATTCGGCTCGGATACAGTGATCCCGGGGCCTGCGGAAAGCACGAATGCCGCCGTCACATTGTCCTGCGTCTGCTTCCCCAGCGTCTGCACGAACGGAAACTGCGGCAGCGTGAATGGCGTGGTGATTCCAGTTTGCTCGAACACAACAATGCCGTAGCCGGACCGCACCACCATGGAATTGGTTGGCCGCCAGGCGATCCCGAAGCGTGGCCCGTAGTCGGTCAGCGCCAGATCGCGTCCGGTATGCGGAAAATCCAACACTTGGGTGTGCAGGTTGAAGATCGCCGTCTGGTTGGTGGTCTCCGTGGACGGGAAGTTCAGCGTGTACCTCGTCCCGATGTTGACGGTGAGCCGCTCCGAAATCCGCCAATCATCGTTTGCGAAAAACTCGGCGATGTGCGCGCGTTCCTGCAGGGGTTTGCGCTGGATGTCGATCGAAAATGCACTGACCTGCCCCAGGATGAGGGACGCGACCGCGTTGCCGCTGGTGACGCCCGCGCGGTTGGTCCCCGTCGTGTTGATCGTATACAGACCGGACGGATTCGCTGGCTGCAGGACGCCTAACGCCTCGCGCCTCAGATCCATGCCGAAGCGGAACGCATGACGGCCCCTATTCCACGAAAATGTATCCACAACTTCCGTGACCGAAGTTGTGAACTCCGAATTCGCTCCCGCCGACGGGCCGATCTGCTGGAAGCCCGCCACCGCAAAGGTCGGGGAAATCCCTTGGAGACCATTCACAGGTAGGTTGGGTATCTGCAAGGCGGTATTCCCCGGGCTGGAGCCATCCGAGTTTCGACGCGTATAACCAAGCCGAATTTGGTTCAGAAGGGAGGGTGACAAAGACCAGTTGTGCTCCCCGACCGCCTGAATGCCGCTCGTCAGGGTTTTCGAAATCAAGCCGGAAGTGATGGAACCGCTGCCGTCGGGTAGGGGCGTAACCGGCGCGTCGTTGTCCCGGAATGATGAAAACCGGCCCCAAAGGCGCTGGCGGTCGTTGACGTAGTGGTCGCCCTTGAAGTCGTATTGCAGTTGGGAGTCGGGCTCCACGCCCGACCGAACATAGTTGTTCGCTGTACCTGCCAAGTTGGCCGCGGGATACAAATTCAGCCCGGCTGTCCCAATCGGATCGAAGCGGCTCAGCGGGATGGCGTTGCCCGGAAAGGTCTGGCCCGCCGCAGCTGGATCATAGATGGGTGTTGCGGTGGCAAAAGTCCCGGAGTGCTGTGCCGCGCTGGGAACCGTGGAAAACCGGGTCACGGCGGTCCGCAGCCGGGTGGACTGCCAGTCCCCGAAGAAAAAGGTGCGGTTCCGGCGCAAGGGACCTCCACCAGCAGCCCCGAACTGGTTCCGCCGGAATTCGGGCTTCCGCCCCGGCTGCGCGAAATAGTTCCGGGCGTTCAACGCCTCGTTTCGGAAGTACTCGAACAAACTCCCATGGACTTGGTTGGTACCCGATCTTGTGGTTACAATGACCGCGCCACCGTTTGACCGCCCATAATCCGGCGAGTACGAGTTTAGGTTGATACGGAACTCCTCAATCGAATCCACCACCGGGTAGAACACCACTTGGCCCGGTTCCGGCTGCAGAGCCGAAATTCCATCGAAAAGGTACTCGTTGGTTCGCGGGCGGCTCCCATTGATCCGTGCCAACAATGAGCCACCACTGGGGAGCGCCACCCCAGGGGCAAGGGTCACCAGGGGGATGAAGTTCCGACCATCCAACGGCAGCGTATTCACCGAATCGCGCCCCACCGTGATGGAAACGTTGCCACTTGCCTGTTGCAGCAGTGGCGCATTCCCGCTGACCTCAACCGATTCTGGACGCACGCCCAACTCCAACCGGACGTTCAATCCTACCGAGTCCCCCGTATGCAGTACCAGCGCCGACTGTCGGTGCGTCTTGAAACCGTCTCCGTCCACCGTCACCGAGTACGTGCCCGCAGGCAGCGCGGAAAACCTGTATTCCCCACGAGGTCCCGATACCATCGCGAAATGCGCCCGGGTTGCCAACTGCTGCGCAACAACCGACGCATTGCTGACTGCCAGACCAGCTGGATCGGACACCGTCCCAAACAGTTGGGCAGAAGTCGACTGGGAATGCGCGGCCATCGGTGTGATGGCAAGCAGAGCGCAGATCCTGGCGACATTCATACATGACGATTGTACTGTAATCAAGACACAACTCCGTTCCCCACGACGCGCGCACCGTCAAGAGAGAATGGAAGGCGTAACACCCCACAAGCAAAGGCGAACAAGAATCAGATGAAACTACTGCGTTACGGTGCGAGCGGGCAGGAGAAGCCCGGTCTGTTGGACAGCGACGGCAACATCCGGGACCTATCCGGCGTCATCGGCGATATCGGCCCCTCGGCGATCACTCCCGAGGGACTGGCCGCCCTCCGTGCGGTCGATGTTTCGACCCTGCCGGTTGTCGACGGCACACCCCGTCTCGGAACTCCAATCGCGGGTACGGCCAAGTTCATCGCGGTCGGCCTCAACTATTCCGATCACGCGATTGAATCCGGCATGGCGATCCCGAAGGAACCCATCCTCTTCACCAAGGCGACCTCCTGCATCGTCGGTCCGAACGATCCAATCGTGCTTCCAGCAGATGCCACCAAGGCTGACTGGGAAGTGGAACTGGGCTTCGTCATCGGCAAGCCCGCGCGTTACGTGGATGAATCGGAAGCCCTCGACTACGTCGCCGGCTATGTCCTGATCAACGACGTCTCCGAACGCCAGTTCCAGCTGGAGCGCGGCAGCCAGTGGGACAAGGGGAAGGGTTGCGATACCTTCGGCCCGATCGGCCCGTGGCTGGTGACGTCCGACGAAATCGCGGACCCGCAGCGGCTCGGCGCGTGGCTCGATGTGGACGGCAAGCGGATGCAGACCGGCAACACGAACACGATGATTTTCGGAGTGGCGAACTTGGTGGCTTACATTAGCCGCTTCATGACCCTGCTGCCGGGCGATGTGGTCACCACGGGAACGCCCCCCGGAGTCGGTTTTGGCATGAAGCCCCCCGTTTACCTGAAGGGTGGCGAGGTGATTACGCTCGGGATCGACGGCTTGGGCACGCAGCGCCAGGAAGTCCGCGTCTTCACGCCCGGATTCTGGGAAACCTACCCCGCATAAGGGTTTCAGGACGGGACGGGGCCACCGCGCTTTCGGTGGTCCCGCCTACCTGGGAAGGTATTTCCAGCAGCCTTCCACATGGTCGTCCACCATGCCGCTGGCCTGCATGAAGGCATAGCAGATGGTGCTGCCGACAAATTTGAACCCCCGCCGCAACAACTCTTTGGACATGGCGTCCGATTCCGGCGAAGTTGCCCGCACGCGGCTCCGGTCCATGCCCGCAGCGTCCCGCACGGTCGCCCCTCCCACGAAACTCCAGAGGAACCGGTCGAATGAGCCGAACTCCGCCTGTACGGCGAGAAACGCTTGGGCGTTGCGTTGGGCGCTCTCGATCTTTAGCCTGTTCCGGACGATTCCAGCGTCGGCCATCAGTCGGGCGAAATCCGTGGGTCCGTACGAAGCGAGGTGCACAGGGTCGAAGCCTTCGAAAGCGAGTCGGAATGCCTCCCGCTTGCGAAGGATCGTGACCCAACTCAGACCGGCCTGAAAACCCTCCAGCAGCAATAATTCAAAAAGCGCCCGGTCGTCATAAAGCGGGACACCCCATTCCTCATCGTGGTACCGGGTGTAAATCGGGTCGCCGCCGCACCACCAGCAGCGGTGAACGGGAGGTTGAGCGGTTAGACCAGACCTAGAAATACGCTGAGTTGCCATGTCTTAAAATAAGCCACGCCGGTTGCGTGGTTCCGGCCCCCCGAGAAGAATCATGGGAAGTCACGCTACGCAATCGCAGGTTTCGGCCTGCATTTTATGATTATTTCCGGTATTGCGACCGCGGTACAGTCACCTTGGCCTCACCGCCCGCCATGAACATAACGCAGCTCGCGCCTCAAATATTCTGGGTTACACCAACGTCTGTTCGCGTGAGGCCACGGACTTCATCTTTGAGGACAATAATCCGAGTGTCGTGTACGTGGACATCCACTTCGCCGCGCTGGAGTTCGATCATTCTCCTGACCGACACTTTCGCGCCTGTCACGGCACGTGAGTTCATCTTTGTATTCACGGCGAATAACGGGACCCCGAATGGCATTCGGGTGGAGGAGATCCAATCCATCGATTCGGCTCCCGAACCGGGCACGCTGTCCTTGGCTGTCCTCGCGGCATGCGCCCTACTCGGCTCTTCGAAGCTCCGTCGCCGCGCTGAACGTTCTGACGCTTTGCCCTAGGGCTTGTCTCGGACAGCCCCCGGGCCCGAAGCCATCCCTTAAGCAGTCACAGCATCCTCCACCAATTCCGAATCGGCTTCTGGGCCCCTAAAGTGCCGAAAAGGATCCTCTTCGTCCTCTTCGTCCTGGTCGGAAGGAGGTAGTTCCCAGTCCGTCCTGCCAAAATGTTGGTTGACAAGCACTTTAAGGGCGTTAGTAAACACCTGGGCGGACCCAAGTAGATTCACGAGTTCCCTGACTTCCTTGAATCTCGGCGTTCCCAGCAAATGATATAGTCCGAGAGCGCCTCGTAGGACCGCAGCACTTTGGTTGGCGTCATGGATCGACCCGCACAACGGAGTCGTTTTGCCGCAGAGGCCGCTGATCCACCGAGCGCCCTGGTTAAGCTCGGAATCGCTGACTACAGAGTCAACAACGTGGATACCATGACTCAGAATGAACGCCAGAACCTTCGCCGCCGCAAAGTCCTCCTGTTGAATTTTCTTGCAAGGCTCTTGTTGCCTTAGGCGGCAATACTCAGGATGGTGTTTGACGAAATCTAACCTATTACAGTGCTCTAAGGAGATATCGCCCTCGACCATGAACTCCGACGTATAGTCCGTTCGCCAATACCAAACTCCATCCCTCCGACGCAGGGGTCCTTTGTCGACGTCGGGATTGTACGGCGTCACATTAGAGTGCTTCGACATATCGCGGTCCGTAATTAGAAATCGATATGCAGATGGGTTGTAGTCATGCATTAATTCGACCCA
>CAITMP010000334.1 GCA_903893525.1 uncultured Acidobacteriia bacterium
CGATGGTGAATTTGCGGTTGTAGAGCAGATCCTTGATCTGCAGCAGCATTTCCACGTCCTTGCGGCGGAACATGCGCTGGCCCGTGTCCGATTTCTTGGGCGACAGGCCTTTGAATTCAGATTCCCAGTAGCGCAGAACGTAGGCCTCGACACCCACCAACTGGGATACCTCGCCGATTCGGAAGAAGAGCTTGTCGGGGATTGCGGCTTCGGCCACGGGAGGGACGGCGGAAGCCGAAGCGCCCGTCATCGCAAAATCATCCCCGGTCTTTTTCGACTCGCCGCTTGTGGACGCCCGCATCGCTATAATTGTCCATACTACCGTGGCGTCAAACTACAGGCCCATCCCAACCCAAAAGCCCGCCGCTCCAGCTGTTGGCCGGCCCACAGACCGCACCTTCGAATTGAAGTCCGCGATCCACAAAAAGCTGCTCGGCGTGCTCAATTTGGAGCGCGTGTCCTCGCTGCCCAAGGAGCGACTGCGCGCGGAAATCGGGCGCGTGGTGGAGCGGCTGCTGGAAGACGAGCGCGTGCCGATGACGACGGCGGAGCAAAACCGGATCGTCGAGGAAGTTCTGGACGAAACGCTGGGACTCGGGCCGCTGGAACCGCTTCTGAAGGAACCATCGATCTCGGATATCCTGGTGAACCGCTTCGACAAGGTCTACATCGAGCGTGGCGGCAAGCTTTCGGAAGTGCCCGTGCGGTTCCGGGACAACGCTCACCTGCTCCACATCATCGAAAAGATCGTTTCACAGGTCGGCCGCCGGATTGACGAGGCACAGCCGATTGTCGACGCGCGCCTGCTGGATGGCTCCCGTGTGAACGCGATCATTCCGCCCCTGGCGCTGGACGGACCGAGTCTCAGCATCCGGCGTTTCGGCCGGCACGTGATCACGCAGGAGGAAATGATCCAGTACAAGACGGTAATGCCGTCCATGCTGAAATTCCTTGCGGCCGCCGTGCAAGCCAAGACGACCATTCTGATTTCCGGCGGCACCGGTTCGGGTAAAACGACCACGCTGAACGCCCTCTCCCGCTTCATCCCTGAGGAGGAACGGATCGTCACCATTGAGGACACCGCCGAACTCCAGCTGCAACAACGCCACGTGGTCAAGTTCGAAACCCGCCCGCCGAACCTCAACAAAGAGGGCGGCATCAACCAACGGCAACTTCTGCGGACGGCCCTCCGCATGCGTCCCGACCGCATCATCGTCGGCGAGTGCCGCGGTGCCGAGGCCTTGGACATGCTCCAAGCCATGAACACCGGCGTCGAGGGTTCAATGAGCACCGTGCACGCCAACACGCCGAAGGACGCTTTTTCGCGGCTGGAAACAATGGTGATGATGGCCGACATCGAAATTCCCGCACGCGTGATCCTGCAACAGCTGGCTTCCGCCATCAAACTGGTGGTTCAGGTGGCACGTCTTCAGGACGGTGCGCGCCGGATCATGAACATCTCCGAAGTGGTTGGCGCGCACGACGACCAAGTGGAGATTCAGGATATTTTCGTCTTCGAACGCACCGGCGTGAACGACCAAGGCAAGGTCCAAGGCCGGTTCAAGTGCACGGGTGTCCGCCCGAAATTGCTGGATCGGTTGCGCGTGAACGGCATTACCCTGCCGGACTCGGTGTTCACCGAAGTCGTCAATATCAATATGTAGGGCTAGGTCCGCGCTGCGCCTTCGGGCAGGGTGAAGCGGTAGCCGATGCGCGGTTCCGTCTGAATGAAGGTCGGCTTGCTGGCCGAGGGCTCGATCTTCTTCCTGAGCTGGTTGATGAAGACCCGCAGATACTCGATTTGCTCGCCGTATTCCGGTCCCCAGATGGCTTGGAGCAGCTTGCGGTGCGGCACGGGTTTGTTGGCGTTGGAGATCAGGTAGCGCAGGATATCGAACTCGGTCGGCGTGAGCCTCACCAGTTTTCCTCCCGCCATGACACGGCGGGAGTCAAAATCGATCTCCAGGCCCGGGACGGAAATCCGTTTCGCAACCGTGTCGGTGGCAAAGCCGGACCGGCGCAATGCAGCCCGGATGCGCGCCATCAACTCGTCGAAGCTGAAGGGCTTGTTGACGTAATCGTCGGCGCCGGCGTCGAGCGCCTGGACCTTGTCCTTGTCCGAGTCCCGGACGGAAACGACGATGATCGGCATGTCCCATGCGTTGCGGATGGCGCGGCAAGTCTCAAATCCGCCCATACCTGGCATGTTCAGGTCGAGAATCACCAGATCGACAGTGCGCTGGCGTAGTATTTCCAGCGCATCCTCGCCGTTTGGCGTGTCCAAAACCGTTGCCCCTTGGGAGTTCAGGCTGGCCCGCAACACGCGCCGGATCTGCGGCTCGTCGTCAATCACCATGATTGTTCTGTTGTTGATCAATTGCTTACTCCTTGGATTTGGGGGCTTCGATGGCGATCGGCAACGAGAAACGAAACGCGGGGCCCTGCGGCAGCATGTCCAACCATACCTTGCCGCCATGTGCCTCCGCGATGGCCCGCGCGATGGCCAAGCCCAAGCCTGTCCCCTCGACCTGGGAACCTTCGCCGGTAGCACGATAAAACTTGGTGAACAACTTGCCCCTCGCTTCGACAGGGATCTCCCCCCCTTCATTTTGGACGGTCAGGTACACCTCGGAATCGACCTGCTCAGCCGCAATGCGTATGCCGGAGCCGGGGTCCGAGTACTTCCACGCGTTATCCACAACCTGCATGAGCATCTGACCAAGCAAAAACCGGTCGCCGCGGACGGACGGCAACGATTCGGGGATGTCGATCTGGACCGTTCGGCCTGCAATGTAACGCGAGACGCGGGCGACAACGGTTTCAGCAACTTCCTCGAGGGCACAGTCTTCAAACAATGGGGTGGCTTGGTGGGCCTCAATGCGGGCCAAGTCCAGTGATTCCCGAATCAGCAAGTCCAACCGGTCCGCCTCTTCGTCGATTACGGCAACCAACTCGGCCGTATTGTCCGGCGAAACATCCGGCGAGGTACGGAGAATGGAGGCGGCAGCCTTGATGGAGGTCAGGGGAGTCTTGAAATTGTGGGCGAGCGCGTTCAGGACGACATTCCGCAATTCCTCGCCTCGTCTGGAGGCCTCGGAACGCGCCCGTTCCTCGCCACTGCGGGCGCGCTCCAAGACAAGCCGAACAAGATTGCCAATGGCACTGGAAACTTCGAGCGAGGGTTGTGGGCCGTAAAACCGCAAACTGCCGGTGCCGAGTGTCGTGGTTGCACTGGGCTCGCCGGGGCAGTCTCCGGCGGAGACAACTGGCGACCCGTCGGCCAGTTCCAATTCCACGCCACTGACGCCGAACAGTTCTTCGATCTTGGCAACCGCCTCAGTCGCGGCCTCGGATACTGTATCCGCAGCGAATAGAGAATTTCCCAATTCCTGGAGCCGTTCCATTTCCTCGCGACGGCCAATTGCCTCGGCAGTACGCCGTTGCGCCCGGATCGAAAGTTGAGTGGCGGTAAGGGCGGTTAGGAGCATCATCGAGAATGTGACCGCACCTTCGCGGGACGTGATACGGAGACTTCCAACCTGGTCGATATAGAACCAGCTGAATGCAAGACTGGCTGATATCGCCGTAAGGATAGCCACCGCCCATTCACCGCTGGCCGATACGGCGAGGACCTCCAAGAGCAGCATCATGGCACCCGTCGACCGGTTCGCGCCGATTTTGAAACATGTGAGGCCGATGGTCCACGTCAGGACTGCTGAAATCGCACACAGGGTCGAAATGCGCAACTGCTTCCGTGGGTCGAGTCTCACTGCCGCATCCCCTCCGACACCCCAAGCCCCTTCGTCACACCCCCATCATTTCACAAGGGCGTCCACCCTGCGGGAACCTTTATGGATGCCCAATCTATTTCGTTGGCAATGCCGAGTATGTCCACGAAGGTACAATCGGGTCATGCTCATCCGCGACCTTCTGGCCAGCGGCGCACCCTCGATTTCGTTCGAATTCTTCCCGCCGAAGTCCGCCGAGGCGGTTGCGCAACTCGAACGAACCATTGAGGATTTGGCGACCCTCCATCCGACCTTTGTCTCGGTCACCTACGGTGCCGGCGGCTCCACCCGCGAAACGACAATCGACATCGTCAGCCGCATCAAGCGCGACACCGGGATCGATTCCATGGCCCATCTGACCTGCGTCGGCTCCACCCGCGACGAGCTGGCAGGAATTCTTCAGCGCTTGGCAGCAGCAGGCGTTGAGAACATCCTGGCGCTCCGGGGCGATCCACCCAAGGGGCAGGCGACGTTCACGGCTGTGGAGGGAGGCTTCCGCTATGCCAACGAATTGGTGTCGTTTATCCATGAGGTGCTACCCTCCGGTGTCTCCGTCGGTGGTGCCGCCTATCCGGAAAAGCACGTGGACTGCGGAAATCCAGCGGTCGATTTGGACAACCTCAAGCGCAAGGTGGATGCGGGAGTTGACTTCCTGATCACCCAACTCTTCTTCGACAACCGCCATTACTGGGAATTCACGGAACGCGCGCGAGCTGCCGGAATCACGGTGCCTATCATTCCGGGCATCATGCCGATCGCCAACGCCAACAGCGCCGAGCGCTTCGGGGCCACGTTCCCTTTCAAGCTGGCTGCGGAACTGAACCGGCGACGGGCGAATCCCGAATCGGTGGCCCAGTTGGGAATCGCGCATGCCACCTCGCAGTGCATCGACCTGTTGCTGGGTGGTGCTCCCGGCATCCACTTCTATACACTAAACCGCAGTTCCGCAACCCGAAAGATCTTTGAAGCACTTCAGTTGATCGGCTTGGTTCCAAAGTAAGGAACTTCCTCCAGATATGCCGCAGCAGCCCCCAGGCATTCCGCCCGCAACTACACCACCTCCGGTGGAAGCGCGTTTTGGTGCGTCGGCACCACGCAGAACCGCGCCGATGGTGTGCCTGCATTCCGCCAATATTGCGCGGGCCCCATATTTCGATCTGGGCAATATTGCGGCCCAACTGGGCTATGAAGGGGTCGACATTACGGTAATGATCGGCGGCCATGTGGACCCGCGTGTCACAAATGTGGATCTGGTCCGGGCGTTCGAGAGCGTTCGCGGTGCCGGGTTGGAGGTGCCGATGATTACGACGGCGATCAATACCCCGGCAGATCCCACCGTCTATCCAGTGTTGTACTTGACCGGACATTCCCAAATCCCGCTATTCCGATTGGGACTTTGGCAATATGGCCCGCAGCAGATCGACCTGCGCCTGGCCATGGTCCGGCAGGACCTGTCCCGGATTCTACCGATTGCCCAACAGTGCGGCATCACCGCCATGTTCCCGAACCGGGCCGGGGGGTATGTGGGGGCTTCCACTTGGGATGCTGAAAATGTCATCGCGTCCTTCGACCCGAGGATGGTGGGGCACTGCTTCGATCCGGCGGAGGCCATGATCGAAGGTGGGTTGGGAGGCTGGCATACGGCGTTCCGATTGGCCTTGCCCAGACTGAAATCGATTTCATTGCAGGATTTCTACTGGGAGAAGTCGGGGCCGGCTTGGGGCGTTCGAAAATGCCCCCTTGGCGAGGGGATGGTGGATTTCGGGAAGCTGTTTGACATGGCAGCTACCGCAAAGTTCACGGGCCCGATCTCCATTCGGATGGACTACCAGGCACCGGATGCGTTTGGTGCGATGACGAGGGATGCCGAGTTCGTCAAGGCCCAGATCCAGCGGGCCTGGCCCGGCAGGTAACGGCTATTCGGGTTCATCCAGTGCCAGTCCGCAGGTGCAACAGTCGCTACAACGGCCGCACTTGTCGCACAGATGGTTGGCACACGTGTCCTTGGTACAGACGACGCAGATCCGGGTGGATTCTTCTTCGCAAATGGTGCAGGTGAATGGCATGTCGAAAGTCAGGGTGCCCGGCGAACAGGTTTTGGCGGCGTGGGAGGCTGAACCGAAATCATTCCCCGGCAGCGTTGAGCCTCTTTCTCCACAATCAAGTATTCCTGCTCCTTTTGGCCGGCGAGTTCCAAGATGTATTCCTGGAGCTTCGCTAGATCGTCATTGTCCTCGGCGGCAACAGCCTGAATGAGATCCGCAAGCGAAGGATTTTGGTAACGGCGTAGACCCGCCATCAGGGAGTCCAAGCTGCGGTGGCAGTTCTGGGCCCGGAAAAGTGCCCGGATGGAGGTGTCCAAGCGGCTGGAAGTTCGGGACAGGAGGTCCATTTCCCGCTGCACCGCCACGACTTGCAGGCGAAGGGAATCCACTTGGGTGATGTATGTTTCGGAAGCACCCTTCGCGACCCAGTCAGCGGCCCGGACCTGATCGAACATCGGACGAAGGCGAGCAAAGTTGTTGGCGATCCTGCCATACATTTCCCCAACCTGTTGGTCGGATTGCACGGGGGCGACTGGCACCTGTTGAGCGCACGCAATCTGTACCCCCACCACGAAAAGCGGTAGGCACAACCAAACGCAGATGCGCCCTGTGATCACTTCGGCGGTGGTGGCGGGCCGGATGGCGGTGGCGGAGGAGGAGCCGTGGGTGGTGGCGGCGCGCTTCCCGTATTCTTGTCCCCGGCACTGGTGCCGCCCGCTGGAGACGTCGCCGACGTTCCACTGCCCCCGCGCGCACCAAGTCCAACCCGATACAGGACGTCGGATGCGATCCGGGCTGCCTGCTGGAGCACAGCACCCTTATCCACAGATGCTTTGGCCAGCTGGTCGTTCTTGTACACCCGAATCCACTCGCCAGCAGTCAGGATGCGGGAAGGGCCTTGCCGGAGCAGGTGGCGAACTTCCACCGAACCTTCCTCGTCCAAGACCCAAGTCACTTCGGTGCCGTCTTCGACCTCTACATCAAACACCGTGCCGCGCACGGAGATTACGGCACTTGGGGTACGGACCCTGTTGTTGTTGGGCAAGTTGCCGATATGCTCGATCTGGACCCGAACCTTACCCAGCCATACTTCGAGAAGATCCTTCCAATCGCCACGATTGGCGCGGAAAACCACATGGGCGTTTTGGAAGACTTCGAACTTGCTGCCGTCGGAAACTTCGAACAGGCCCCAGCCTTCGGGTCCGGTGACGATCATTTGCTGCGGCCGCACCGAGTCGCCAACGTGCAGCGCCCATGGTGTGGAGTCCTTCATCACGGAGATCTGACCGGTGAAGTTTAGAAGTTTCGCCGCGCCGTCCGGAATTTGAGCACCCGTTTGCGCGTGGAGGCCCGTTCCTGCCAAGAGCAGGAATGCCACGGCCAACCCGTTCCGCGAGTTTGGAATCCTAAGTGCCACAGGCTACAACAAGAATAGCACCGAACATGCCGAAAAGTTCCGATCCGAGTTGCGGAAAAACGCCCAGGGAGCGTCAGGAGGCTCATTTTGGCAGGTACGGCGAGCCAAAGTCCGGTCTGACGCGCTACCATTAGGATAGTCAAACGTGCATACTTGCGCCACATTCGTGCCGAAAATTCCCGCTGGGCGCGCCAAGATTCTGGCGGCCATCGCAGGTCGGCTGTTGTCCGCAGCGCTTTTGACCCAGACTTTTTTGACGGCACAAGCTCTTCAGGAGTCGGCGGCCGCGGATCTGAGTTGGGCTCGGATTGGCGGAACGGTGGTTGCGGATGGCTTGGCCTCCCCATCCACGGGACCAGTCTCGGCAGTCTGGTTCGCGGCAAATGGCCGACGAATTTTGGCGCAAACGGCTGCTGGTCGTATTTTTGAGACTTCCGACCTCGCGCACTGGCGTTTGAACACGTCCGACGCACCGGTCGAAACCCAGACAGCGGCTGGGGCATTGTCGCTGCCGGAGCCGGGCGCCAAGGTTGTTGCCGCCCGGGCCCGGCTGTACGCCGCTGGTGATTCCAACCTCTATTCGTCGGAGGACAATGGTGCCACGTGGCTGAATCTGACTGGATTCAATGGTAGGTCGGTGATTGGCGGAGCATTCACAGCCCTGGCCGTTTCGCCTGCCAACCCTTCAGAGCTTGTGGCGGCGAATGGTTTTGGCATCTGGCGGTCCTTGGACGCTGGTCTTTCCTGGCGCGGCATCCATGAGGATCTTCCCAACTTGCGGGTCCGGAAGCTTGTGACCTCCCGGTCCGTCCTACTGGAAGGCGGGTTGCTGGCCTCCATCGCGGCTGGCACTTGGCTTCGCGGGGAAAGGTTGGACCCGGAACGCGAGCTGTTGTCCCGGATCGCGTTGCAGGGACGCAGGCCCTTTGCAAGCGCGGTACAGGCCGGGCAGCATATTTACGCTGGCATGTCCGACGGGAGATTGTTCTCGTCCCGTGACAACGGGGCCACTTGGACGGAATCACCACGATCTTCAACCGCACCGATTGACCGGCTGTGGGTGGATGAAACCCGGACCGACTCCGCACTGGCTGTCTCCGGCACAAAGCTCCTGCGCACAACCAATGGCGGCCTGTTTTGGGACGACGTCACGGGATCGCTTCCGAAGGCCGCCATCCACGGAGTTGCGGCGGACCGCTCGGCTGGAGTTGTTTATGTGGCAACGGACCGGGGGATTTTCCTCGGCACTCTGTCGCTGGATGCCGCCGGACCGGCTGCTTCGGATTGGCGGAGCGTTTCCCGCAATTTGCCGGTTGCGGCAGTGTGGGATGTTCGGCTGGGCCAGGACAATGCGCTCACTGTTGCCGTGGATGGCTACGGGGTTTTCGAAACTGCGGCACCACACCGTACGAGGGGAGTACGGATTTTGAATGGCGCGGACATGACGGATCGGGCAGCTGCACCGGGGTCGTTGGTGGGTGTGCAGGGTGCCGATGTTCGCCGTGCCACGGCGGGCGGGGTAAATTGGCCGGTGTTGGGGTCCTCGGACCGGAACTCCCAGCTGCAGGTTCCGTTCGAGAGTGTCGCGGGCATGTATCAGATTTCCATGGAGGGTCCGAACGGTCGCTGGACCGCGCCGCTGACCGTTAAGGAGGCCTCGCCGGCGATTTTTGTGGATTCCGATGGAGCGCCACTGCTTCTGGATGCAGCGAGCGGGCTGGTGATGGACCCGTCCGCAGCAATCCGCGCAAGTTCCACGATCCAGTTGCTGACCACGGGTCTTGGCAAAGTCACCCCGGACTGGCCAACCGGTCTTGCAGCGCCTTTCGATACGCCCCCTTCGGTGCGTGGCACTGTGACGGCCTACTTGGACGGCACTCCCGTTGAAGTGACGCGCGCAACCCTGGCCCCGGGCTATGTGGGCTATTACATTGTCGAACTTCGGATTCCCGCAATCCTGAACCGTGGTGCCTCGGAACTTAGGCTCTCCATGAATGGCGAGGAGAGCAATCGGGTCCGTCTCTATCTTGAGCCGGAACTTGCCGCCAAGTAACGCCGACGCGGGATTCCCCGACGAGCGCTCGATTACCGAGCATCTTCGCCGAATCGCGGTGATACCGCCTTCATCGCAGGTGGTGGTTGGAATTGGCGACGATTGCGCTGTCTACCGCCCGGAGGGCTCCGTCGAGGATCTCCTCTTCACCACCGACCTGTTTATTGAGGGCGTCCACTTCCTACCAGAGACCCACTCGGCCGCCGATATTGCGAGAAAGGCGTTGGCGCGCGGGCTGAGCGACATCGCAGCCATGGGTGGCGTGGCCAGATTTTGCCTCGTCTCGTTGTGCGTGCCGAAATGGTCCGACGACGAATGGCTTCGTATGTTCTTCGCCGAACTGGTGTCCAATGCTTCGCACGCCGGGGCGGTCCTAGCGGGTGGCGACCTCTCCCATGCCGATACCTTGGCCTGCGACATCGTGGTTTGCGGGGGGGTACAGCAAGGGCGGTCGTTCCTACGCAGCGGAGCGCGGCCCGGAGACGAGATTTGGGTGTCGGGAACGCTGGGTGGATCCGCTTTGGGGCTTGAAACCGGCCAAGGCACTGCTTGGCTTCGGCACACAAATCCCTGCCCGCGCTTGCAGCTGGCCAATCACCTAC
>CAITMP010000335.1 GCA_903893525.1 uncultured Acidobacteriia bacterium
CGGTATACCGGTGAAGTCCTGAAAAAGAAGGTCGGCAAGTCCGGCGCTACGGGTAAGAAGTAATGCCCACTGTAATAGGAGATAAGAGGTCGGCATGATTCGCCAAATTTCCAGAAGCGAGATCCGCGAACGCATTCACACGCGTATTCGCAAAAAGCTTGCCGGGACAACCGAGAGGCCGCGCTTGGCTGTGTTCCGCAGTGTGGCTCACATCTACGCCCAAGTGATTGATGACTCCAAGGGCATTACTTTGGCGTCGGCCAGCACGACGGAGAAGGATTCCGGTCCCACCGGCGGCAATATTAGTGCTGCGACGGCAATCGGCAAGCGGATTGCTGAACGCGCTAAGGAACAGGGCATTGACAAGGTTGTGTTCGACCGTGGGGGGTATCTGTACCATGGCCGCGTGAAGGCGCTCGCCGATGCGGCGAGGGAAGCGGGATTGGAGTTCTAATGGCAGCCGTAACGGTTAAACGGGTCGACCCGGCGCAAGTCACTCTGAAGGAAAATGTGGTTGCCATCAACCGCGTTACCAAGGTTGTCAAGGGCGGCAAGAACATGAGCTTTTCCGCTTTGGTGGTCGTGGGAGATGCCCAGGCACGAGTAGTGGGCTTTGGCGTAGGAAAAGCCAAGGAAGTACCCTCTGCAATCAAGAAGGGTATTGAGTCGGCAAAGAAGAATCTCCGCAAGATCAATTTGCTGGATAATACGATCCCCCATCAGGTGTTGGGCAAGTTCGGCGCTGGCTTGGTGATGTTGAAACCGGCGCAAGATGGTACCGGGGTGATTGCCGGTGGTCCCGTCAGGGCTGTTGTGCAGGCGTGTGGTATTCCGAATGTATTAACTAAGTCGATCGGCAGCCACAATCCCCACAACGTGGTGAAAGCTACGATCAACGCGCTCGAACAGCTGCGCGACCGCAACGCAGTCCGCGAGATGCGCGGATTGACTCCGGAGAAGATGTAAAATGTCTGTAAGCAGCATGTCCGAAGCAACTGCCTCTCCAACAATCAAGATCAAGCTGGTCCGCAGCGTAATCTGTACGCCGGAAAAGCACAAGGTCATGGTGCGCACCCTCGGGCTGCGCCGAATCAACCAAGTGGTTGAGCGGCCCGACAGTCCGGGCTTCCGCGGAATCGTCAAGAAGATCCCGCATCTGCTCGAACTGGTCGACTAGTCGACCGTATTACATAAGGGATATTTGTCATGAATCTCAGTTCACTCACACCACCTGCCGGACAGAAGCACCGCAAGAAGCGCGTCGGGCGCGGAATGGGTTCCGGCAAAGGAAAAACCTCTACCCGTGGTAGCAAGGGTGCTCGCTCGATTTCGGGTTACAGTATCATGCGCGGGTTTGAAGGTGGCCAGATGCCACTGCACCGGCGTCTGCCCAAACGGGGCTTTACCAACATCTTCAAGAAGGAATTTGCGATCGTAAACCTTCGTGACTTGGAGAAGGTGGAGGGCACTGTATTCACCGCAGCTATTTTGGCAGACTTGGGTTTGGTGAAAAAGCTTGGCGACGGTCTCAAGGTTCTGGCCAATGGCGACATTACCCGTGCCATCGAAGTCGAGGCCCATATCTTCTCCAAGGCCGCAATTGAGAAAATCGAAAAGGCGGGCGGGAAAGTCCGCGTCGTCGGCTCCGCGGCGTAGGCCGCGTCTGGAACCGGGGTTCTAACAAATGGGAAAGCTGTTCGAGGCAATCGCAAACGTCTTCAGGATTCCGGATCTCCGGAGGCGGGTCTTCTTCACGTTCGGGTTGCTCGCCGTCTACCGGCTGGGTAGCTTCGTGCCCACCCCCGGGATCGATGTGAACCGTTGGGCGGACTTTATTACCAGCAAGAGCGGGTCGATTTTCGGTTTTTTCGATCTCTTTGCCGGTGGCAATATCCGGCGCCTGTCGATCTTTGCGCTGGGCATCATGCCCTACATTACCTCCTCCATCATTCTGCAGTTGCTGACCGTCGTCGTGCCGACTTTGGAAAAGCTGCAAAAAGAGGGGGAATTGGGGCGTCGCAAGATTACTCAATGGACCCGCTACCTGACCGTCGGCTTGGGTATTGCCCAGTCGTTTGGAATCGCAATCAGCCTCCAGGGAATGCGTGACAACGTTGTTCCCCACCCAGGATTCGGCTTTATAATCCTTACGATCCTGTCGTTAACTACGGGTACGGCCTTCATCATGTGGTTGGGTGAGCAGATCACCGAGCGCGGCGTGGGCAACGGCATGTCTCTCATCATCTTCACTGGTATTGTGGTTGGCCTGCCCGCAGCGATTGGGAATATCTACACGAATGTCTTCGTGACCCACGAGTGGAATATTTTCGAGTTGGTCATAATTCTGGCCATGATGGTTGCTGTGGTGGCTTTCATCGTCCTAGTGGAAATGGGTGAAAGACGCATTCCGGTCCAATACGCGAAGCGTGTCGTTGGGCGCCGTGTCATGGGTGGCCAGTCTACCCACATGCCTCTGAAGGTGAATGCCGGGGGTGTGATCCCGGTAATTTTCGCGTCATCCATTCTGGCATTTCCGCAAACCATTAGGGACACGCCGTTTGTGCGAGGGAACTCTTGGCTCAGCGCGATCCTTGGATCCATAGCGCATGCCGAGCCCCTTTACATCTTGCTCTTCGTCGGTCTGATTGTCTTCTTCTGCTTTTTCTATGTCTCCATCATCTTCAACCCGAACGAGGCTGCTGACAACATGAGAAAGTACGGCGGCTTCATCCCGGGAATTCGTCCCGGTCGTAGCACCGCCGACTACATGGACACAATCCTGACAAGAATCACGTTCGTGGGTGCTCTGTATCTGTCCATTCTGTGTCTAATCCCGGACATCATGATCTCCGGGATACACCTTCAGCATTTGCCCTTAATCGGGAACATGATTGACAAGACTTTCCCCCGGTTTATCCTTGAGGGCCTGAACGTTCAGTTTTACTTCGGGGGCACCTCCCTGTTGATCGTGGTTGGCGTGGCTATGGATACGGTCAACCAAATTGAAGCGCAGTTGATCATGCGTCACTATGAAGGGTTTACGCCGCGGGCTGGACGCATTCGCGGACGACGCAGCACGGGCTAATGGGTTTAGGTGGCGAAGAAACGAAATCGGGGGCTGAGTCCCAGTACACTCCCATTGCCGTAATCATGTTCGGCTCGCCGGGCTCGGGAAAGGGAACTCAATCCAAGTTTCTGGTGAATTGGTTGGGGATCCCACAGATTTCAACCGGCGATATGCTCCGTGATCACATGCGCCGGGGGACGGAGATTGGGCTTGATATCTCTGCGAGGATGAAAGCTGGCTCCTTGGTTTCCGACGAGCTTGTGAATAGGCTGGTTCGTTGCAGGATCTCTGAATCGGATTGCTCCAGGGGCTTCATTTTGGATGGTTATCCCCGGACTCCGGGACAGGCTGCGGCGTTAGGACCTGTTTTGGCTAACGTGGGAATGTTCGAGGTGGTAATTCACCTCCAAGTCGATTACAATATAGTGGTGTCCCGGATGACTGGACGGAGGGTCTGTCCGACCTGCGGGACACTGTACAATTCGGTCACCCGGCCTCCGAGTCGGGTGGGTCTCTGTGATTCGGATGGATCATTTCTAGCGATCCGAGACGATGATCGGGAAGATATCGTCCGGGAGCGGCTGGGCCAGTATGAGGCGAGTACTCGCCCGTTGATCGAATTTTTCCGGCGCAATGACGCAAATGTCTTCGAAGTGGATGCGAGCGTGGCCAAGCCCGAGGAGGTGTTTGGGCGCATACAGCGGGATTTATTGGAGTTGTTCTCGCATGGCGGCTCGGGGACGAAGGGAAGTGTGATTCAGTGATCGTGCGAAAGACGCAGTCCGAGCTGGAGAAGATGCGCCGCAGCGGATTGCTGGTTCATGACATTTTGCACTCTTTGGCAGCCCACGTGGCCGAGGGCGTAGCTACGTGGGACTTGGAAGTCGCGGCAGTGAAAATGATGGAGGATGCGGGCGCTAAGCCTGCCTTCAAGAATTATTTTGTTCCGGCTGCTGGTGAACGGTATCGTTTTGTTTTGTGTACCTCGGTCAACGAGGAGATCGTACATGGGATGCCGAGTACCCGGCGGATCCTAAAAAACGGTGATATCGTCTCCATTGATACTGGTGTCTCATTGAATGGGTATTTTGGTGACTCGGCTCTCACGGTTGCCGTTGGAGAGATCAGTGACGAGGCCAAGCGTCTGATGCGGATCACGGAGGAGTCGCTCGAATTGGCGATCGACAAGGTCCGAGAAGGAAATCGGCTTTTCGACATTTGCGGAACCGTCGAGAACCACGTGGTGTCGAATGGTTTTTCCATCGTCCGGGAGTATGTCGGTCATGGTATCGGGACGCAGTTGCATGAAGAGCCGCAAGTTCCCAACTACGTTGATCGGCGGAATGAGAATCCCCGGTTGCGGGAGGGTATGGTTTTGGCGATCGAGCCGATGGTAAACGCCGGTCGTCCTGAAGCAAAGGTTCTGAAGGACAAGTGGACGGCAGTTGCCAAGGATGGGTCGTATTCAGCCCACTTTGAACACTGTGTCGCGGTTACGAGTAACGGGCCGTGGGTTTTGACGCGGCCTTGAGTTTGAACTGTTGATCGTCGAAGCTGTCGTTCTGGAAGAGTTGCCGAGCCTGTTATTCAAGCTCGAGCTAGCTAACAAGTCGGTTGTTCTGGCGCATGGTGCTGGGGCGGCCATGAGGAATTGGGTCCGGCTTTTGCCGGGCGACCGGGTTGACGTCGAGTTCGCCGAACACGATCCGACGCGGGGAAGAATCGTTAGGAAGATCGGGTAGGTATCATGAAAGTTCGCGCGTCAGTCAAGAAGATTTGCGTCAAGTGCAAGTTGATCAACCGCGAGGGCGTGGTTCGGGTCATTTGCGTCAACCCAAAGCACAAACAGCGCCAAGGATAGGCGATCTGTGGTTGTGCGGCGGGTTGGATTTCACAACGGATTAGCGGAAAGCTGGAGAGGTTAAACATGGCACGTATTGCGGGCGTCGATCTGCCGCCGAAGAAGCGGGCTGAAATCGGGCTCACCTATATTTATGGAATCGGGCGCACGCGGGCGAAAAGCCTGCTGTACCGGATTGGCGTTGACCCAAACAAGAAGATCGGCGACATGACCGAGGACGAGGTCAACAATATTCGACAGATCCTTGAAGACGAGGGTTCGGTCGAGGGCGATCTCCGCAAGGAAGTGTCCCTCAACATTAAGCGGCACATCGAAATGGGCTCCTACCGTGGCCTCCGGCACCGGCGCGGGCTCCCCACGCGCGGCCAACGGACGCACACCAACGCACGCACCCGCAAGGGACCGCGTAAGGGTACCGTGGCGAACAAGAAGAAAGCGACGGCGAAGACCTAATGGCGAAGGCACCGGCAAAAGCCAGCAAAAAGAAGGTAGTCAAAAAGAAAGAAAAACGTGTTGTTCACGTCGGCTTGGTGCACATCCAAGCGACGTTTAACAACACGATCGTGACGATCTCGGATCCTGACGGCAACACGCTGTCCTGGTCGAGTGCGGGCTCGCTTGGTTTCCGTGGTTCCCGCAAGGGTACCCCGTTCGCGGCACAGCAGGCAGCCTTGACGGCGGCCAACAAAGCGAATGAAGTGGGTTTGCGCTCGGTGGAGGTCCGGGTGAGTGGACCGGGCTCGGGTCGCGAGTCGGCGGTACGTGCCTTGGCGACTGCGGGTCTTGAGGTTCGCACCATCCGGGACACGACCGCGATACCGCACAACGGTTGCCGTCCGCCTAAAAAACGTCGCGTTTGATTTCTGCGGTTGTTCCCTTGGGCCGGGTCAATCCGGCCCCATCGTAGTTTTGTTTCGTTATTGCAAGCGGGATGAAGGGTTACAACGCCTGTAAACCGCACGTGGTCCGCGCAAGCTGTATGGAATGTGGCGGACACTAAGGAGATTGATACTTGGCACGTTATAGAGGCCCGGTCTGCCGTTTGTGCAGGCGTGAGGGCATGAAGTTGTTCCTGAAGGGTGAGCGCTGCCACTCTGAAAAGTGCGCTATCGAAAAGCGCAATTTTGTTCCGGGCCAGCACGGTAAGGACCGCAAGCAGAAGATTGTGGGCTATGGCCTGCAACTTCGCGAGAAGCAAAAAGTCCGTCGGATTTACGGTGTTCTGGAGACGCAATTCCGGAACACATTTGAGAAATCCGCGGCCATGAAAGGCATCACGGGCGAAAACCTGCTGGCAAGTTTGGAGCGTCGGCTTGACAGTGTGATCTACCGGATGGGGTTGGCCACCAGCCGAGCGCAGAGTCGCCAGATTGTCCGGCACGGCCACGTCAACGTGAACGGACGCAAGCTCAATATCCCCTCGGCTCTGGTGAAGGCTGGCGACGAAATTACCATCCGCGAGTCCAGCAAGGAGAACGCCGCGATTCTGGCGGCCCGTGAGGCCACCGCCCACGCGCCGTCTCCGGGTTGGATGGAAGTGGACCGTGAGAATCTCAAGGGTCGTATTATCAGCACACCACGCCGCGATGAATTGACACAGATTCCGATCAACGAACAGCTGATCGTCGAACTGTACTCGAAGTAGTTCTCCCGTAGCGTCGAAGATTGTTCAAGAAGCCGGCCCGCGCGGATTGAGATAAAGCCGGGCCGCGATTGGAGTGGATCACAAAGTATGTTCAAGGGCTTCCAAAAACCAAAGCGTCTGGTCGCGAATACCGAGACGTTGACTGAACGGTTTGGCCAATTTACCGCCCAGCCTTTCCAGCGCGGCTTCGGCACCACGATTGGGAATTCGCTGCGTCGCGTCTTGTTGTCCAGTATTGAGGGCGCGGCCATCACGGCTCTGCGGATTGAAGGCGTGGAACACGAGTTCAGCCCGATTCCGGGCGTCGTGGAAGATGCGACCGATATCATCTTGAACTTGAAGCAGGTCCCGTTCAAGTTGATGGGCGAGGGTACGAAGACTGTTCGTTTGGTGGTGGATCAAGCAGGGGAAGTTTTCTCCGGCCAGATCGAAACCGACGCGGATGTCGAAGTGTTGGACCGCCATTTGCACATCGCGACCGTGAGCGAGGGTGGCAAGCTTGACATCGAAATGCGCCTGAAGTCAGGTCGTGGCTATGTGTCCGCCGATAAGAATTTTGATGAGGACCTGGCGATTGGCTTCATTCCGATCGATTCCGTGCATTCTCCAGTCCGCAAGGTGAACTTCTCGGTGGAGGCTGCCCGCCTTGGCCAGATGACGGACTACGACAAGCTGACACTCGAAGTGTGGACGAACGGAGCAATTTCGCCGCAGGATTCCATCGGGCATGCGGCCAAGTTGTTGAAAGATCACATGACGATCTTCATCAACTTCGAAGAGCTTCCCGAAGTGTCCGAGGAGCCAGCCGAGCGCAGCACCGACCGGATCAGCGACCAGCTCAACCGCAGTGTCGAGGAACTCGAGCTTTCGGTTCGGTCCTACAATTGCCTCAAGAACGCCGGTATCCAGACGATCGGCGAGCTCGTCCAGAAGACGGAATCCGAGATGTTGCGTACGAAGAATTTCGGGCGCAAGTCCCTTAACGAAATCAAGGAAATTCTGGGTGGTATGGGTCTGGCTCTCGGCATGAAGGCCGATTCGCACGGACGGCTCACCGCTCCCCCCGCCTCGGCGCTGGGCAGCGAGGAACTGCCGGACGACGAGCAATTCTAAGTTCTAAAGGTTCTGTGTAAGGTTCAGGCACAATGAGACATCGTTACGGCAATGCAAAACTTAAGCGGGACGTCGGCGCACGCAACAGCCTGCTCAAAAATCTCACCACGAGTGTGATTCTGGAAGAGCGCGTGATCACAACCGTTCCCAAGGCCAAGGCAATCCAGCCTTTGGTCGAGAAGATGATTACGCTCGCCAAGGGCGATACTCTTCACACCCGGCGGCAGGCGGCCGCTTTTCTCGTCACTCCGGCCTCCGTTCAGAAGTTGTTCGGCACCTTGGGTGCCCGATTCAGCCAGCGCAGTGGTGGCTACACCCGTATCGTCCGGCTTGGACCACGGAAGGGCGACGGAGCCGAGTTGGCCATGTTGGAGCTTGTGGGTTCCGAACTGGTGAAACGCGCGGCGGAACGTGCCAAGCGGAAGGAAGAACGGTTGAAGGCGCAGCAGGAAGGTTTGGAGCCCGAGGGCAACTAGGCTTCTTCCCAGCGTAGGTCGTGGATTGAGGGTGGCGTAAGCCACCCTTTTTCTATTGCAACGGTACTGCTACACTGGGGAGAGGGCTAAGGTTTGCCGGTTCCCGCCCTGAATCCAGTCTCAATCTCGAAATGGAAGTATGCCCGCCGGCACCACGTGGCGGGCGTTTTTGTCTACCCTCAATGATCAGTCTTGATTTCAATAAGTTGGACGGCCTACTGCCCGCAGTCGTCCAGGATGCCACGTCGCAACGCGTCCTCATGGTCGGGTTTATGAATGAGGAGGCTTGGCGGAAGACTCTTGACTCCGGGAATGTTACCTTCTACAGCCGGAGCCGCAACAAGCTTTGGATGAAGGGCGAAAGTTCGGGTCATGTGCTGAAGGTCCGTGAGATCCGCACAGACTGTGACCTCGATACCGTAGTCGTGACCGTAGACGCACTGGGACCGGGTGTGTGCCACAACGGTTATGAAAGTTGCTTCTACCGGCGCTTGGATAGCGGCGAGTGGCAAGTGACCGATCCCCAGACCTACGATCCCAATGCAGTTTACGGAGGCACCAAATAGATGAAGCTCAAACTCGGAATTCCCAAGGGCAGCCTCGAAACGGCCACTATCGACCTCTTTCGCCGTGCTGGTTTTAATATTGCCACAAGTTCGCGTTCCTATTTTCCGTCCGTTGATGATCCGGAGCTCGAGTGCATGTTGATCCGCGCGCAGGAAATGGCTCGTTATGTTGAGGACGGGATCCTGGATGCGGGTCTAACTGGGTTGGATTGGGTCTCGGAAGTTGAGGCCGATGTGGTCGCTGTGGCCGACTTAATTTATGCCAAGCAGAGCTTTGGCAAGGTGCGCTGGGTCTTGGCTGTTCCCGAATCGAGCCCGGTCCAACATGTGAGCGACCTACAGGGTAAAATTATCGCCACGGAACTGGTAGCTACGACGAAGCGCTATCTGGCAAAGAACGGTGTAACCGCCAAGGTGGAATTCAGTTGGGGTGCGACCGAGGTGAAGCCGCCGGAGTTGGCGGACGCGATCGTTGAGGTTACGGAAACTGGATCGTCCCTGCGGGCCAACAAATTGCGTATTGTGGAGACTGTTCTCGAGTCCAATACCCAACTGATTGCCAACAAAACGTCGTGGGAAGACGCGTGGAAGCGAAAGAAGCTCGAAGACCTGAAGCTACTTCTGGACGGCGCGATTGCCGCGTTGGGAAAAGTTGGGTTGATGCTCAACGTCCACAAGGCGGATCTGGAGAACGTTCTGAAAGTCCTTCCCGCCCTCAAAGGCCCGACCGTTTCTCCGTTGAGCGACGGCGAGTGGTTCGCGGTGAACACAATCCTTGATGAGTCCACGGTCCGCACAATCATTCCCCGCCTCAAGCAGGCCGGGGCCGGCGGAATCGTCGAGTATCCGCTCAACAAAATTGTAATGTAGGGTAGTGGTATGGACCAGGAGAACGCAGCCCAGGATGTGACGCTGCTCCTGCAGGACTGGAGCCGCGGCGACCGAGCGGCGTTGGCCCGCCTCACTCCGGTCGTGTACCGCGAGATGCGGCGACTGGCTGCGTCACGACTCCGTGTGGAGCGGTCGGAGCACACCTTGCAGCCCACGGCGTTGATCCACGAAGCTTACCTACGATTGGTGCACCACGGCCAATCGGAATGGCAAAGCCGTGCCCACTTTTTTTCCGTCGCCAGCACCGTAATGCGGGAAATTCTGGTGGACCATGCCCGCAAGCGCTCGGCCTACAAACGTGGCGGGGGCCTGTCCAAAGTTCCGTGGGAGGAAGCATTTTCGTTTGCACCGGAGCGCGGCGCTGCCCTGATCGCCTTGGACGACGCACTTTCCGAATTGGAAAAGTTTGACGAACGAAAGAGCAGGCTGATCCAGCTGAAGTACTTCGGCGGTCTGACCGGCGGGGAAATTGCCGAAGTTCTTCAGATCTCCACATCAACAGTGACCAGGGAGTGCCGGCTCGCCGAAGCGTGGTTGGCTCGCACTGTCAATCTGGCCGCCTAACCCAGTCATTCCGAGTACGCTACAATCCAAAAACGATGGCACTGACTCAAATCAAGTCCCAGTTGATGAGCGCTTCCGAAATCGACCGCACCCTGGTCCGGCTCGCGCACGAGGTTCTAGAAAAGAGCCACGATCTCGACAAGCTCGCTTTTATCGGCATCCGGCGTCGGGGCGTGCCCATGGCCACCCGCCTTGCCGCAAAGATTTCAGCGCTCGAAGGCCGCGAAGTTCCGGTCGGTATCCTCGACATCAATCTTTACCGCGATGATCTCTCCACGGTCGGCAGCAAGCCCCAGCTGAATGCCACTGAAATTCCCTTTTCCGTTCAGGGAAAGGAAATTATCCTGATGGACGACGTCCTGTACACTGGCCGTACAATTCGCGCCGCTTTGGATGCACTCTTTGACCACGGTCGTCCAGCGCGCGTCCAATTGCTCGTCCTCATCGACCGCGGGCACCGAGAACTTCCCATCGAAGCCCGCTACGTGGGCCGGACCGTCCAAACCCTCGACAACGAGATCATCGAAGTCAAGTTCCAGGAAATTGACGGCATCGAAAAAGTCCTGTTGTGTGAACGAGTGCCGGACTAGTGTTCGAATTGGAGCAGAAAATGGCCCCCGGACTTCTCGATATTGAACATCTGGAGCGGAGCGCGATCGAGCAGATTCTGGATCGCGCCCGGTTCTTCCAACCACCACCCAACGATACCTACAGACGGCTTGAGTCGCTGAAGGGAAAGACGGTCGTCAATCTATTCTTCGAGGCATCTACCCGCACCCGGATCAGTTTTGAGATTGCAGCTCGACGACTGGGTGCCGAAACCCTCACCATAGCAGCCCAGGGCTCCAGCGTGTCGAAGGGCGAGTCCCTCGTGGATACCCTAAACACCTTGGCGGCCATGCGTCCCCACGCCATCGTGATGCGGCACGCAGCGTCGGGGGCACCGCATTTCCTAGCCCGCCACCTCAAGATTCCAATCGTGAACGCGGGCGACGGAACGCACGAACACCCCACCCAGGCACTTCTGGACGCCCGCACCATTCTGGACCACCGCCCGTCGCTGGCCGGTCTCCGGGTCGCCATCATCGGCGATATCGCCCACAGCCGCGTGGCCCGCTCCAACGTTCACTTGCTGTCGAAATTTGGCGCCGAAATTGTCTTGTGCGGCCCGCCCTCCCTTCTTCCAAGGGAGCTGGCTGATTTAGCGCCTGGCGTCCAACTCTCCTGGGACATGACCGAGGCCATCCAAGGTGCCGACGTCATCATGATGCTCCGTGTCCAATTGGAACGCCAGCATGAGGCGCCGATGTCGTCCGGCGAATATTTCCGCTTCTACGGCCTCCGTCTTGAGCATTTGAACTTCGCGAAACCCAACGTAATTGTCATGCACCCTGGCCCCATCAACCGCGGCCGCGAACTGAGTTCCGAAGTCGCGGACAGCCAAAAATCGGTGATCCTCAACCAAGTTGAAAACGGTGTGGCCGTTCGAATGGCCGTCCTCGAAAGAATCCTAAGCTAATGAATTCCCTATTCATATTCGGCGGCCGCGTGGTCGACCCGGCCTCGGGTTTCGACGGTCCAGCCGATGTTCTGATCCGCAACGGTATCGTCGAAGCCGTCGGCTCCAACTTGGCGGCCCCCGGCGTGCCCCGTTTCGACGCCACGGGTTGCATCGTAGCGCCCGGATTCATCGATATGCACGTGCACCTCCGCGAGCCCGGTATTGAGCACGCCGAGACTATCGAGACCGGTGCGAGGGCTGCCGCGGCTGGCGGCTTCACCACCATTTGCTGCATGCCGAACACGATCCCGGTGAACGACAACGCGACTGTCACCAGTTACATCGTCCAGCGCGCCCGTCAAGTCACCAAGGTGAACGTTCTTCCCATCGGGGCGATCACAAAAGGCAGCTTGGGCGAGGAATTGGCCGCCATCGGTTCGATGCACGAAGCGGGTATTGTCGCCATTTCAGACGACGGTCGTCCCGTGATGAATTCCCGCGTGATGCGCCGGGCGATGGAACTCGCACTGGCTTTTGACATTCCAGTAATCGACCACTGCGAGGACCTCAACCTCAGCGCGGGCGGCGACATGCATGAAGGACCCCAATCGGTCCGCCTCGGACTTCGTGGCATCCCGGCAGCATCCGAGGACGTCATGGTAGCCCGCGACCTTCTCTTGGCCGAACTCACGGGTGCACGATTCCACGTGGCCCATCTTTCCACCCAGCGTTCGGTCGCAATGGTCGCGTTTGCCAAATCCAAGGGCCTGAAGGTCACCTGCGAGGTCACGCCCCACCACTTCGCCATCACGGACGAGGAACTCGGCACCTACGACAGCAATTTCCGGATGAAACCTCCCTTGCGGCGCGATCGTGATGTCGAGGCCATGATCGAGGGTATCGTCACAGGAGTGATCGACGCGATCGCCACCGATCATGCGCCCCACGCCGGTAGCGAGAAGATGCAGGAGTTCGAGCGATGCCCGTTCGGTATCACCGGCCTTGAAACCGCCATCGGCCTGTCGCTGTCCGAACTGGTGCATGCCGGGCACATCGGTGTTGTCCGCTTGGTGGAGCTATTCACCACGGGTCCTGCCGGTGTCCTGAAGCTGAAGCAGGGAACACTCACGCCCGGCGTCCAAGGCGACGTCACAATCTTCGACCTCGATCACGAATGGACTTACGATGCCCAACAGTCCTGCTCCAAGAGCAAGAACTCGCCGTTTGACGGACGCAGGTTCCGCGGTGGTCCCGTTGCGACCATCGTTGCCGGCGAAACCATCTGGCAGCGGGGCAGCTAGTAGGTATCCGACCCCATACCGCAACCCAATATCTGCCGCTACGCAATCAACCGCTGTAGGATAACAGAACAGGCCCATGAACCGACGAACTTTCCTGGCGTCCAGCGCCGTCGCAGCCGCATGCGTCGAGGCCACCGAGCCCGCCGCCTCCGCAGCACCCGCATCGATCCCGATCATCGATTGCCACATCCACATTTTCGACACCAACCGCAAGCAAGGCGTGCCGTGGCCGGAGAAGAAGGATACCGTCCTCTACAAGCCAGCCCTGATGGACCGCTACCGGAAGATCGCCTTGCCGCTCGGCATCGTCGGCGCGATCGAAGTGGAAGCGAGCCCGTGGTACGACGACAACCAGTGGGTCCTCGATATCGCCGAAAAGGACAAGCTCCTCGTAGGCTTCATCGGCGACCTCGAACCCGAGAAGCCCGAATTCCGCAAGCAACTCGACAACTTCCACAAGAACAAGCTTTTCCGCGGCATCCGCTACGGCAACCTGTGGGACCGCGATTTCACCGCCAACATCGGCAAGCCTGAGTTCATCGCGGGCTTGAAGGCATTGGCAGACGCAGACTTGGTGATGGACAGCGCCAACCCCAACCCGCGCCTGATCAACGATCTTCTCAGAGTCACCGACAAGGTCCCGAACCTGCGGATCGTCCTTGACCACCTGCCCCGTCTCGAAAAGCCCACCCAGCCCGCCGCCCTGAAGGCCTACATGGCGGATTTGGCCGAGCTCGGCAAGCGCAAACAGGTTTTCGCCAAGGTTTCGGGCGTCGCCAAGACCGTCAATGGCAAGGTGCCGGACGATTTCAACTTCTACAAGGCCACCATCGACGAAATGTGGGATGTCTTCGGCGAAGATCGTCTCATCTACGGTAGCGATTGGCCCAACAGCGATCTCTGGGCGGAATACCCCGTCGAATTGAAGATCGTCCGGGGCTACTTCGACGCCAAGGGCAAGGCTGCCGCCGAAAAGTACTTCTGGAAGAATTCCCTCGCGGCCTACAAGTGGATCCACCGTGCTGCCAACCAGCCCAAATAGAGACCGTCGAACCGGTAATTTGTAATCAGCAATCAACAACCATTGACTACACTTGAGATGCTTGATGCCTTGGAGGCTGGTATCGCGGCCCTACGCCCGAATCCTGTCTCCAATTGGGGGCATTGGGTTTCCGGGCCGACCACCATGCCACTTGCAACCACGCCGGACATGCTCAGAAGGGAATTGGAGGCTGGAAACCTGACACCGCCGGAAGCCTCCGCTGTTCTTGAGTATCCGTTGGAATCCGTGCATGATTGGTTGACCGGTGGAACGCCCGCTCCGCGGTTGGCATTGACCGCACTCCGCCTCTACCGCCGGTTGACCGCAGCTGAGCGCCGCAAGGTGCTCAAGAGCGCCCTGCCTATGAACTCCTTGTTGGAGCCCTTGTTGGAGCCCTTGGACGATGAGCTTTTCCCGGTACCACCGGCTGCCGTGCCCGAACCCGAAATTGTTCCGAGTCCCGAGCCCCTTGCGGAACCCAAGCCGGTAGGGATAGAACCTATTCCCCTTCCGGAACCAGCCCCGTCGGCGGCCATCTTGCAACAGCATGTCCGGCAACAGCATCTCCAGCAACGGCATCTCCCGCAACACCACGGCCATCCATTTTCGAATATTGAGGACCTGTAAACCATGAGCACTGAAAACATCGCCACCCAATCCGATGCCCCCAAGGGCAACCTGTTTGACAAGCCGCGCCTTATCCTGACGCACGGCGAAAAGGGCGGCGTGGGCAAGACTACCGTCGCCCGCGTCCTCGCCGATTTCCTGAACTCCAAGAAGATCTCCTTCCGCGCGTTTGACGCCGAAGGTCCCACAGGCCAACTCCTCCGCTTCCACCGCAACGAGACGGCGGCCGTCGACGTCGGCGATTCCACCGGGATCGCCCCCGTTCTGGACTACGTGATGGATGCATCCGGACGCCGCGTGGCGCTCGTTGACTTGGGTGCCCGCTCCGGCGAAGACTTGAAGGCTTGGCTCTACAAAGGCGGCGCCTTGGAGGAAGCCGGTGCCGGTACACTCGGAATTACGGTGGTGTACGTCCTGGGCGGCGCGGTTGACAGCGTCGGCCACCTCAAGGAATGCTTCCATGCCTTGGGCAAGGACGTCAACTACATCATCGTCAAGAACTTCGGCGTCGCCGGCAAGTTCGACATCTACGACAATTCCAACATCCGCAAGGACGTTCTCGCCGCCGGTGCCAAGGAAGTGTCCTTCCCGCCGCTCGACGGTGCTGTGTACCAGTCAGTCGACCGCTCCAACCTCCCGTTCTCGGCGTTCGCCGAATCCACTGGTATCAACGCCGGGTTCACCGAAAAGCGCTACTGCCGCACTTGGCTTCGTGAATGCTTCGCGGCGCTCGACGAAGTCGCCGACAATCTCCGCTAGCGCATTTCCGCAAATTACCGTAGCTCGCGGCAGCTTGCGTTCGCGGGCTACGGTAATTATCAGTCACAATCACAAAAAATATTTCTAAACCATTGACCATCCATGGCTTAGGTCCCTTCCGCAGTCCCACGCCGGACCGAATCCTGCCCACAGTCTGCTAACGTGCCTGTCGTGGGCACGGAGCGCCGCCACCTTGGCGGGGAAGGCGGCCCGTACCCACACAGCAGCTCGCCGCCTAAAATAGGCAGGCTTGAGCGCTCCGCCGGAAGGCCGACCCTCCCAACCCCCTCGAAGGGTCGGCCCCCGTCGCTATTTACTGTCCCGACCCGGAAGCGACCAGCTTCCCGTTCTGCACAATCAACCCGAAAACCACATTGCTCCATCCGGTGTAGTTTGCGCCGAACATTGCCTGCACAGTCCGCAAGACATCGTAGTGCGTGATCAACTGGGTCGAAACCCCCGTCGGAACAATCTTCGGATCGCCCGCCACCACGGTCATGATGTGGTTGGTGGCGTCGCCGTCGGCCTCGTCCGTGGTCAGAATCAACAGGCTGTTGTGCGTCTTGGCCCAAGTCAGATAGTTTGCCAGGTTCTTCTTGCACCAGTCGTCCCCAACCTTGGTGCTGGCGGGAATCGCACCATCGTGCATGTCGTTGATCGTATTCGGAACCACCAGGGAAACATTCGGCAGGTAGGCGAAATCCACATTCTGCGACCCGAAGTTCGCAAAATCCTGCACTGCGGTCCGGTGGAGTTGGTTGCCGGACGGCGTCGCCGAGATCCAGTCGGCCACCGGATCATGCCGGTGCGCATAGCCCACCGAGTACGGATCGGCGGGATTGTTGATCTTTGCAAGATCGGCATAGCCGTAGGCGTCCGATGCGCCCGCGTCGGTCAAGCCCTCGGCATATTCGGTAAAGGTCTTGCCAGCTTGGATCAAGGACGATGCCAGGTTCGGCGTCGTGAACGGGATCTGGATCGGCTCGCCGAAAATCGGGTTGAAGTACTTGCTGATCGGGAACGCGTCGCCCGTTGCGTAGTTGGAGGGCAATCCGGCAGCCAGTGCACCCTGAATCTGGGCCAGCTGTCCCTTCAGACCTGGCAGTGCGCTCGCCGGAGTCGCCGGATTGGCAATCGCCGCCTGCAGCGTGGCCACCAGCGCGTTCAAGTCATACGGGTTGCTCGGTGTGCCATTGATGCTGGCCACACCTTGGTTGCTCCCGGCGAACAGGTCGAGGTAGTTCGGCTGGCTGGGGTGCTCAATCGCGTGGGCGTTGTTATATAGCAGTCCTTGGGAAATTACGCTGTTGAGGTACGGCGCATTGACCGTATCTCCCACAATCTGCTGGTAGTCATGGTTTTCCAAAACCACAATCACCACCTTTTGGGGTGAAGGGGGCGTTAAGGTGTTCTGCTGGCCCGCCGCGAACGGGGTCAATGTAGCCAATACGGCGAGTGCCGGCGAAAGAAGGGGATGGCGCAAGTCTGATTTCCTCTTGGAATGTGGATTCTTCCCGTCGCAACGGGACAGGGAGTCCCGCATTGCGACGCAAAGTGCACCTCAAGGTAGCAACTAGAAATAACAACCGGAAGAACACCGGATGACAAATTTCCCATTTCTGTGCGGCATCCGGGTCACCGGTCCCGGCCCAACCCGCCATCACCTAAACTGGAATTACAGTGATTGGTTATCTTGATGCGTTTTCCGGCCTCGCCGGCGACATGATCGTGGGTGCCTTGGCCGATGCCGGTGCCGACCGCGAACTCATCGCCGCGTCCTTGGCACGCCTCGCGCCGGACGCGTCCGTCAGTTTCGAGAAAACCATGCGCCGCGGCATTACGGCCACCAAGTTCCACGTACACGTTGCCGCGCCCCAGGACCGCCACCGCCATCTGCCCGACATCCTGAACATGATCCGCGCGGCCGACCTCCCCGCAGCCGTCCAGTCCGACGCTGAACGTGTCTTCCGGACCCTGGGCGAGGCCGAGGCCGCAGTCCACGGCGTGGCACTCGAAAAGGTCCATTTCCACGAGGTCGGTGCCCTCGATTCCATTTGCGACATCGTCGGGGCCTGTTTGGCTTTGAGTTTTCTCGGCGTCACTGAGCTCCACTGCTCCCCGGTCAACACCGGTAGCGGGACGGTCAAGACGGAACACGGCGTCCTTCC
>CAITMP010000336.1 GCA_903893525.1 uncultured Acidobacteriia bacterium
CTGGCCTATGCCTCGGCCGGTGCGGCTGGACAACGGGCTGTTGTACGCCCGGTGATCACGGCCGCCGGAACGCAGCCCTCCACTGTCCCGTGCTCCCTCCAGTACTCGCTCGAATCGTATGACACCGCCACCGGTGTGACGCATTCGTTCGAGGCCGGCGCTGGCCCGTCAGTCCCGCAAGGAGGCTTCGGCAGATAACAGCACGGTGTTCCCGCGTCCCCGGTTAAGCTAATGAATGCATGCGACGGATTCGCGTCATCCATTGGAAAGCCGGGGAGGCGGGGCCGCTCCTCGAAGCCGTCCGCAGCGCCGGATTTCTGCCGGATTACGATCCCGCCCTCACCGCAACCCAGCTGAGGGGCCCCATCCGCGAGACCAATCCTGACGCGATTGTGCTGGATCTGAACTTTCGGCCAGCCCTCAACCGCGATGTGGCCGCAATGCTGCGCGGCGTCAAGCACTGCCGCCATACCCCGATGGTCTTCGTGGACGGCGAACCCGCCAAAGTGGAAAACGTGCGGGCCTTGCTTCCAGACGCGGTTTACGTCCGGCTCGAAGGCTTGTCGGCGGCTTTGCGGGAACTGCCAAGTTCCACCCCCGCAGCTCCGATAGTTCCACCCCTTTTCATAGAACGCTACAAGGACCGTACTACCGCCCAGAAACTCGGCGTCGCCCCCGGCGGGAAGTTGGGGGTATACGATGCGCCGCCAAGTTACCATTCAATCCTCGGAGATCTTCCCGAAGGCGCGGAGGTCGAGGAGGAGCCGGATTCGCCCTGCCCAGTCACGTTGGTATTCGTCCACGACATGCCCGGCCTGCTCGAAGCTGCCCGCCGGTTGCGGAATCTTGCTGCGTCGTCCAAGACTTGGCTGACTTGGAGGAAGGACTCCAAGAACGGCGTCACCCAGAACTCCGTACGCTCAACCTGCCTCGAATTCGGCCTGGTGGACTACAAGATCTGCTCGTTGGACGCCAAGTGGAGCGGGATGCTGTTCGCGCGCCGGAAAGAATTGTGATCCTGCCGCGCGAGTTTTACGCCCGCCCCACGGTGCTGGTTGCGCGCGACCTGCTGGGCAAAATCCTCGTCCACGGAACAACTTCGGGACGGATCGTGGAAACCGAGGCCTACCTCGGCCGGGATGAAAACGGGCGAGTCGACCTCGCCGCCCATTCCGCCGCCGGAATCACGGACCGCACCCGCGTGATCTTCGGCCCGCCAGGCCATGCCTACGTCTATCTCTCCTACGGCATCCACGAGTGCCTCAATGTGGTGGCCGAGCGCGACGGCATCCCCGGCTGCGTCCTGATCCGGGCGCTGGAGCCGGTCGATGGTCTCGACCTGATGCGCGAACGCCGACCAAAAGCCCGTACGACGCGCGATCTGACCTCTGGACCCGGAAAATTGACCCTGGCGCTGGGCATTTCCAGACGTCATTACGCAGCAGATTTGACCGCTGGCGACCTCGTGATCCGCCATCCCGACACCGCCGAATTCGTTGAAGTCTCCATCTCCCCCCGAATTGGCGTTTCTACATGTGTAGACTGGCCATTGCGCTTCTATATTCCGAAAAATTCATTTGTAAGTACCGCCAGGAACCTGTAGAATCTGATCCTATGAGCAGCTTCTTCTCGAAATTAACGGAGGGCATCGAGGATGTCCTGTCCATCAGGAAAGACTCCACCGGCATCCACCCCTGCCCCGAGGCGATGTACCAGTGGGACTACCCCGCTGCCGTCAATCCGTTGGCCGTGGCCACGGCTCCGCCGCCATGCGACTTCCCAACCTTGGATTGGACACTGAAAGTTGCCAAACAGCTGCTGATTTCCAAGGAAAACGGCATCGCCATTGAGGCCTCGGAGAAGGTCAAGCAGGATCTTGAAGACAAGATGGCCGACCTGAAAAAGGCGGTCGACGCCGGGGAGGTCGGGGTGGCACTGCTCGAATCCATCGCTTCCGACGTCACCCAGCACGGGATGCTGGAAGGTGCCGGCGACCGCCCCAAGAGCCTCGATGACTTCAACGAACTGTTCAAAGTCATCGCGCTGCCCCCCATCGCCAATGATTTCCAAAAGGACGAGGTCTTCGCATGGATGCGCGTTGGCGGCGCAAATCCGCTGATGATCCACCGCGTCACCCAGGTTCCCGACAAGTTCCCCGTCACCGAAGCCCACTTCCAAGCCGTCCTGGCGGGTGATTCGCTCGCAGGCGCGCTTGCCGAAGGCCGCGTCTATTTCGTCGATTACGAGCCCCTCGACAAGTTGGCTGTGGCCCCGGCCGGAAAATATCCGCAAAAGTACCACTATGCGCCGATGGCCCTCTTCGCCGAGGCCAAGGGTACCGGAACCCTGCTGCCCATTGCCATCCAGACCCAGCAAACCCCCGACGGCAGGAATCTCTTCATCGCGGACGGCAGCCACAACTGGATGATCGCCAAGACCATCGTCCAGATGGCCGACGGCAACTTCCATGAAGCCGTCAGCCACCTCGGCCGCACACACTTCCTGATCGAGCCGTTCGTGGTCGCCACAGGCCGCATCCTCGGCAAGGACCACCCGGTCAGCCGCCTCCTCTGGCCGCACTTCGAAGGCACCCTGTTCATCAATTACTCCGCCCTCCATTCGCTAGTCGCCCCCGGCGGCGGCGTCGAGCAGATCCTGATGCCCACGCTGGACGCAACCCTCAGCATGACCAGCGGCCAGTTGCAGAACTACCCGATCAACCAGCAGTTCCTGCCCAAGACCTTCGCCGCCCGCGACGTCAACGACCTGAAAGTCTACCCCTACCGCGACGACTCCAAGCTCTACTGGAATGCGATCGAGGCTTGGGTCAAGGACTACATCGAGCTGTTCTATTCCGGCGACGAAAACACGGGCAACCAGAAGGTTCAAAACGACGCCCTGCTGCAGTCCTGGTGCAACGAACTCATCGCCAGCGGGCACGTGGTCGGTTTCAGTGAGGGCGGGCGCATTCTCACCCGCGACTACCTGGTCCAGGCCGTCACCATGATCATCTTCACTGCCAGCGTCCAGCACGCCGCCGTGAACTTCCCGCAACTGGACTTCTTCACCTACGCCCCGAACCTCCCCGGTGCATGCTACGCGCAGTTCCCGAAGGCCGACGGTACCCCGGCGACCGAACAGGACTACATCGACATGCTCCCCAACCGGAGCCAATCCATCGGCCAGCTGGACTTGGCCTTCCTGTTGGGCTCGGCGCATTACACGGAGTTGGGCCAGTACCCGGCCAACTACTTCAGCGGCGTCGGTATCCCGATGGTGCAGAAGTTCCAAGCCAACATCGCCGCCGCCGGTGCCACCATCGACCAGCGCAACCTCACCCGCCGCCCGTACAAGACGTTGAAGCCCACGGGAATTCCGCAAAGCATCAACATCTAACTTCGGAGACAGCGTCCAATCACAATGGGGCACCGGGTTACACCGGTGCCCTTGTTCTTTACGGAGGCAAGACCATGAGCGGATTCCTATCGAAACTTGCAGCAGGAGTGGAGGCCATCGGCGAAGGCTTCGCGGACGCGGTGGCGCTCCGAGAGGATTCCGCCGGTATCCATCCCTGTCCGGCCCTCCTCTACGAGTGGGACCACACTTCCGTCAGCCCCCTCGCGATGGTCAAGTTTCCGCCCCCGTGCGATTTCCCGTCCCTGAACTGGGCGCTGGCCACCGCCGAAACAATCCTGGAATCACAAGCCAACGCCTTCGAAATCGAGGCATCCGCCGAAACCCGGCAGGAAATCGAAGGGCACATGGCCCTGCTGCGCGAAGGAGTCCGCAAGCGCGAGGTCAGCATCCCCCTTCTCGAAACCATCGTGCAAGGCGCGGCAACCTTTGCCGTGGTCAAGGGTGCGGCCGACCGGCCCCGGAGCATCGACGAGTACAACCAGTTATTCCGCCTGATCGCCCTCCCGCCAATCGCGAAGGACTACACCAGCGACGACACCTTCGCCCACCACCGCACCGCCGGACCGAATCCCCTCATGATCCGGCGCATCCGCAGCATGCCGGAGAATTTCCCGCTCCCCGACGCACACTTCAGGCAGGTTCTCCCCGACGATTCCCTGGCCGCCGCATTGGCCGAAGGCCGTGCCTACCTCTGCGACTACGAAATGCTGGCCGACATCGTGGTGGACCCAACGTACCTGCCGGTCAAGTACCACTATGCCCCGATGGCCTTCTTCACGGCCCACAAAACCACCGGCGCGCTGATTCCCGTCGCGATCCAGACCCAGCAGAAGCCCGACGGGCTGAATCTGTTCCTAGCCGACGGCACCCCGAACTGGATGATCGCCAAGACCATCGCGCAAATGGCGGACACCAACGTGCACCAAGCCGTCAGCCACCTGGGCCGCACGCACTTTCTGATCGAACCCTTCATCGTGGCCACCGCCCGGACCCTGGGCCGAGAGCATTGCGTCAGCCGACTGCTCTGGCCCCATTTTGAAGGCACGCTCATGATCAACTACCTGAGCGGCCGCACCCTGATCTCGCCCGGTGGCGGCGTGGAGCAACTCCTGATGGGCAAACTGTCATCCACCACCCGGATGACCGCCAACCAGCTGCTGAATTACCCCATCAACCAAGCGTTCCAACCCTTGGCGTTCGCGGCGCGCGACGTGGGCGATCTGAAGGATTACGCCTACCGCGACGATTCCCTTCTCTATTGGAAGGCTATAGGCGACTGGGTGAAGGAATATGTTGCGTTGTTCTATTCCGACGACGCGAGGGTCCAAGCCGACGCCGCCCTGCAAGCCTGGTGCGCGGAACTCGTGTCGGTCGATGGCGGCCGCGTGGTCGGGTTCGGCGAAAACGGGCGCATCCAGACCCGGGACTATCTCATTCAGGCGCTCACCATGATCGTCTTCACGTCGAGCGTCCAGCACGCCGCCGTGAATTTCCCGCAACTGGACCTGATGACCTACGCCCCCAACATGCCAGGCGCATGCTACGGACAGTTCCCAAAGGCCGCTCCCGCCACTGAACAGGACTATCTCGACATGCTGCCGCCGCTCCACCGGGCCGCGATCCAGATGCAGATTACCTACCAGCTGGGCTCGAACCACTATACGGAACTTGGACAGTACCCGGCGAACTACTTCAGCGGTGTCGGACTGGAGATGCTGGGTCGGTTTCAAGCTGCCGTGGCCGACGCCGGGAGTACCATCGCCAGCCGAAACCAACTCCGCCGACCCTACCGGACTCTCGAACCCCGGCAAATTCCCCAAAGCATCAACGTCTGAGCCGGTTTCAAAGCCATCCTGGGCAGTGACCAACGCCTGCTAACATAAAGTTGGGCCGTATTTGGCATGGCCGTCGCTTCAGTGTATTTTTCCCGGCGTTCCCATTCAGCGAACGCATGTTTGAACAATAAATCCTAGGAGATCTGTTACTTGCAAACCAGCAACACCACGCTCCGTCTGTCCCTTCTTCTGTCGCTTGTCATGACAACCGGCACGCTCTTGGCCCAAAACTCCGGCTCCGGTTCCATCAACGGCACCGTGACCGACGCAACCGGCTCGATCGTTCCAGCCGCCGCGATCACCGTACACAACAACGACACAGGTGTGGACCAGTCGTTCACCACCAACGACGCGGGCATTTATGTTGCCACCTTCCTCAAGCCCGGCACCTATGACGTCACCGCCGCCAAACAGGGCTTCAACAAAACCGCCCGAAAAGGATTGAACGTGCAGGTGGGCCGTACTCTCACCATCGACTTCGCCCTCGCTGTCCAAAACAGCAATGAAACCGTGACCGTCAGCGCCGAATCCCCCATCGTCGACACCGAAAAGACCGAAGTCTCCCAGGTTGTCAGCGAAAACGCGGTCCGCAACCTGCCGGTCAATGGACGCCGCTGGGACGCCTTCGTGCTCCTGACGCCGAACGTCACGACCGACGGCGGCACCGGCCTCGTTTCCTACCGCGGCATCTCCGGTCTCTACAACAACAATTCCGTGGACGGTGCCAACAACCAACAGGCCTTCTTCTCGGAATCCAAGGGCCGCACGGTGACGGGCATTCCTTACGTTTACAGCCTCGATTCGATCCGCGAATTCCAGGTCAGCGCCGCCAACTACAGCGCCGAATTCGGCCAGGCAGCGGGTGGCCAGGTGAATGCCGTGACCAAGTCCGGCACCAACACAACCACCGGTGACCTTTTCTACTACCTTCGCTACCCGAGCCTGAACGCCCTCGACCCACTCAACAAGGCCGCTGGGAATTACACCCAGTCCACCCACCAGCAGCAGCAGTTCGGCGGCAGCATCGGCGGCCCCGTGAAGAAGGACAAGCTTTTCTACTTCCTCACTTATGACGGTTCCCGCAAGGTGAACCCGGTCAGCTACCTCAGCAGTGCCACCTTCCCGCAGACCTGCGCCGCGGCCATCCCGACGGCCACCTGCGCCGCTGCCAACACCTATGCCAAGGCGATCCTCGGCTCCTACCCGCGCAGCGCGAACTTGGATGTCGGCTTCGGCAAGCTCGATTACCAGCTCAACGACAAGAACCACGTGAACGCGTCCTTCAACATGGACAACTTCAAGGCGCTGAACTCCTACCAGTCCAGCCCGACCTACAACAACACCTCCCTCACCGCCAACGGCACCAACATCATCCACGAGCGCATCTTTGTCGCCAACTGGGATTCGGTGTTCTCGTCGTCCACCGTGGGCAACTTCCGCTTCCAATGGTCGCGCGACCTCGAAGTGACCTCCGCCAACGGCTCCGCCCCCAGCGTCAGCGTCGCCAACACCCTCGGTTACGGCCTGCCGAACGCCCTGCCCCGCCCGGCCTTCCCGGACGAGCACCGCATCCAGGTCACCGGCATCATCTCCCGCACCATGGGCCGCCACAACATGAAAATGGGCGGCGACATCAACTCCATCCACGAACTGCTGATCAACCTGTTCCAGGGCGGCGGCGTTTACAGCTACACCGGTGCCGGCGCGTTCAGCAATTGGGTGGCGGATGTGGCCGGTGTCAACCTCGGCGACGGCCTCACCGGTCGCCACTTCGGCTCCTTCGTCCAGGTAACCGACCCCGTCACCGGCGTCGGCAAGGACGACTTCCACAACAACGATTTTGACGCCTTTGTCGAAGACTCCTGGAAGGTGCGCCCGAATCTGACGCTGAACCTGGGCGTCCGCTACGACATCCAGCTGATTCCGCAACCGGCCCAGCCCAACACGGCCACGCCGCTCACCAAGCTCTACACCACCACCATCAACATCCCGAAGAAGCAGTTCGCCCCGCGTATCGGAGCCGCATGGTCGGTCAACAAGAGCACGGTCGTCCGCGCCGGCTACGGCATCTTCTACGCGAAGACGTCCAACAGCACCTACTACGCCACCCGCGTGGAAAACGGCTTCTTCCAACAGACCTACAACTGCACGCCCACCACGTGCCCGCAGTTGAGCTTCCCGAATCTGATCTTCACCCCTCCGGGATCCGCTCCGAAGGCTCCGTTCCCCGGTGCCCTCACCCCGCAGGTGACCACCTTCAAGCCCGGCTCCAACACCGCCACCACCCGCGGCCAGTCCCCCGACTGGGTCAATCCGCAGGTCCACGAAGGTGAAGTGGCCGTCGAACGGCGCATCGCGGGCAACACCAGCGTCTCGGCCAGCTATGTCTTCAGCCGGGGCCTGCACCTGCCGATCTTCATCGACGCCAATCTGGCACCTTCCAGCTCCACCAAGTCCTACGATGTGACCAGCTCCACCGGCGCCACTTCGCAGACCATCTCGGTACCCTTCTACACGTCGCGCATCGACCCGACCGGCCCGATCCTCACCGGCTTCAGCGATGTCAACTCCTGGTACAACAGCTTCGTCCTGTCGGTCCGCCGTCAGACCAGCCACGGCTTGGAATTCACCGCGAACTACACGCTGGCCAAGACCATCGACGGCGGCCAGGCTGCCGGAAACCAGGGCACCTTCAACGGTACCGACGTTTCCGTGAACCCCTACAACCGAAAGCTGGAGTACGCGCTGTCCGATCTCGACCAGCGTCACCGGTTCGTGGCCAACGCGCTCTACGTGCCCCAGTTCACCAAGAAGTTGCCCACACCCGCCAAGCTGATCTTCGACGGCTTCAATTTCTCGACGATCGTCACGGTTTCCAGCGGCTTCCCGATCACCCCGTTCCTCAACATGAGCACGCCGGCTGGCGGTATCGACGGTGGTCCCACCGCCGGTGCGGTCAACAACTCCGGCACCGCAACCGGCGGCCGCGCACCGTGGCTGCAACGCAACCCCTACACCGGACCGAAATTCAAGACTGTCGATTTCCGTATCGCACGCGAATTCAAGGTTTGGGAAAAGGTTCGCTTCAACATCCTTGCCGAGGCCTTCAACGTCTTCAACTTCACCAACATCCTGTCGGTGAACACGACGGCGTACAACTACTCGGCGGCCGGTTCCGGCATTTGCGCCGGCCACACCAACGGCTGCTTGGCCACGAACCCCACGTTCATGGCCCCCAGCAGCACCAGCAACGGCCTGTACGGACCCCGGCAGCTGCAGATTTCTGCCAAGCTGACGTTCTAATCCCCGGCCAACCGCACCAAACTGAAAGCCCCCAACTGCCAAAAAGGTGGTTGGGGGCTTTCGGCTGTCTGAACGTGGTATTCTAGGAATTCGCGCGGGCTCTGCCCGTTGCGACCTTCCCAACGGAGAGATGGCCGAGCGGTTTAAGGCGCACGCTTGGAAAGCGTGTGTAGGGGAAACTCTACCGAGGGTTCGAATCCCTCTCTCTCCGCCATCTATTCCGATTCAAACTCTACCCACAAGTAAAGATCCCCGAGCCGGAAACGACAGTGGATCGAGTCGAGAACGATTTCAGTCTCTGGATCTGTGAACTCCCGAAAGACCCAGGCCCCATCTTCCCGTCGGACGTGGTGTTCCAGCCGGATTTCGTCCTGCGCGAGCAGCAAGTACTCGGAGAATGACGGCAGACTCCGGTAGTAGCGGAATTTCTGGCTGCGATCGTAGTTTTGGGTGGATGGGGACAAGACTTCCACGATTACAGTTGCATCCGCAAGCGTGTCCTTCTTGCTGTCCATGAACTTGGCTGGATTGCAATAGACAACCAAGTCCGGGTAGGTCAGCACCGGGCCCGATTTGCAGTATACCCGCAGGTCGCTGCCAGCGACGCGGCAATTGCTGCCCACGAGCTGCGGAACCAGTTTTGCGCCGAGCAGCATGGCGATGACGGCATGGTTCGGACTGCCACCCGACATCGCATACATTCCGCCATCAATGTACTCGCTCCGGAATTCGGCGGCCCGCTCAATGTCCAAGTATTCCTGAATCGTAAACAGCGGACTCGGTTGTGTCGCCATGTCTACAGCTTAGCGGATTTCACAACATCCGGTACAGCCGCCGGTGGTCGCCCTCCGCCACCAACTCCAGCCCCCACAGCGCCGTATTAACCCCAAGATCGGCAGCATTCAAGTACCCGTCGTCAATCAGCAGGTACTCCACTCCATGCGCCCGGACAGCCCGAATCGCGTCCCGCCGGAAATCGCCCAACCCCGGCAAATCACCCTGCTCCATCTTCGACGAAATCGGTCGGCACACGTCCTCGTTGCATGATTCCACCGTCAACGCCACCTTCCATTGGTCATGCGAACAGTGCAATTCCACCCGGTCCACCATTTCCGGCCGGTCAAAGACCACATCCACATGCATGCCGGCCTCGGTAGCCCGCCACGATGACCAGCGCGTCGCGGGATTCCGGTCAAACGCCAGCGGAATGTCCCAAGGGAACGGTGCCGCATCCACCCGCCAGCCGGGCTTCGGCCGAATCTCCGCCGCCCCACGGAAAACGTACATCTCCCCGATCGTCCACGTATCCGTTGGGCTCGCCGTATGCTGGACCACCCGCAAATGCCGCAAAGCCAGCGGTGCGAACAAAAACCGCAAATTCCACGTCGGCTCGCGGTCATGCTCCGGACTCGC
>CAITMP010000337.1 GCA_903893525.1 uncultured Acidobacteriia bacterium
CATCGCCCGCATCCTGGACCGCATCGACTACGCCGGTGCCAGCCTCACCGTCGTCACCTTCGTCTTCGCCGCATTCACGGTCGCACGCGGACTGATGGCGGGCCTAGCCAACCGCGGCATCTAGCAGTATCCAGATGGACTTGGACCGCGTTATCACCTGGGCACCCGCCCTTGCGATGGACTTGGACCGCGTTATCACCTGGGCACCCGCCCTTGCGATGGAGGTGGCGTCGCCATCGGACCGGATGACGCCGCTGCTGAAGAAGATTTTCCAATACTTGGAAGCGGGCTCCGAGGAAGTATGGCTGGTGATGCCGGGGAACCGTGAAGTCCAAATCTATACGCAAACCGATGTGCGGACCGTGCGCGGAACCGACGAACTGACGTCCGCAATGCTACCCGGCTTCACCATGCCCGTCGCCTCCTGTTTGCATAATCTTTCAAAGCCTGGGGCACAACCTAGACATAGCAGTGCCCCAGTTTGGATTCGCTAGGTACGGCGGGCCCGGAGTCCCACCAGAGCCAAGCCGCCCAGAATCAGGAGTCCCGAGGCCGGTTCCGGCGTCGCCGCAAACGGCGTGTCGAACAACTGGAAGGCTAAGTCCGCGGGGGCCGCGGCGTGGGGTACGCCGCCACCGATGGTGGAATACAAGCTGGAGCCAGTCTCGTTGGCGGTTACCCACCATACAGCGGGACCGGTGGGATTCGGGGCGACGACATTGGTGCCGGGCACGATCTGGTTGACAGTCGACACGGTCGACGTCATGGAATCCCCCGTGTGGAGTTCGAGTAGGTAGTTGCCTGCATCAAGGGTTACCGCTGACGCCAAGTTCATTTCGACTTGGAACACGGGTGCCGAAAGCGAGTACAGCTGGTAGGCCGCGACGAGGATCTGACCGGTGGGAGTCGGTGTCAATCCGTCCACCGTGCCGGAAGCCAGCGTCGTGCTACCCGTGGAGTTGTAGATCGAATAGCTCATTTGGCCCGAAAAGGTCGAGATGTCCTGATAGAACCACATGTCGATCCAAAAGCGGACAGCGGCCACGCTCGTTGTGGATGTGAGTGCAAAGTCGTCGGCGGAACGACCGATCGTGATTGCCGTGGAATCAAAGTTGTCCGGCGTGCCATTGCTGTAAACCATCCCGGCTTGGAGCGACACCGCCAAACCGAGGGCTGCGAAGGTGGATTTGAGGAGCTTCATGCATAGGGATGTCCCGAACGCACCCCGAAATGCTCACCGCACCTCAAAAATATCGGCGCACTAAGCCGCCCGAGTCAGGAAACCCTTCAACCAAGCCTCGGCCACACGGCAGTCGCGCGTCACCGTGGATAGCGACACCCCCAGAACCTCCGCCAACTCCTCGCCTTTCAGCCCCCCGAAATACTTCAATTCGATCAACCGGGCTTGGCGTTCGTCGATTCCGGCCAGTTCGTTCAAAGCGTCGTCGAGTGCCATGAATTCCGAAGGGCGTTCTGGTGCCGCCGCCAGAGCTTCATCCACCGGAATTCTGGCCGCACCCCCGCCCCGCTTCTGCGCATGGCGGTCCCGCGCGTATTTCGCCAGAATCTGACGCATCACGTGGCTCGCCAAACCGATGAAATGGGCCCGGTCCTGCCACTGTGGACGGCTGTTGCCCGCAAGCTTGAGATAAGCCTCGTGGATCAGGGCTGTCGGCTGGAGCGTGTGCCCCTCCCGTTCCCGCCGCAACAGGCGCGTGGCGATGGAGTGCAGTTCCGCGTACACCATTGGGGTTAGATCGTCCACGGCCTTGCGGCTGCCGCCACGCAATTCGTTCAACAATCCGGCGAACTGGACTGGCTCCATATCCCATCGCCATTTTACCTTGATTCGGCCACAGGCGTGCTGGAACCCCGATAATGAAGGATCCCATGCCCGAACCCAACCACCTGTTCTCCCCTCTGACCTTGCGCGGAGTGGAATTGCCAAACCGGATCGGTGTTTCCCCGATGTGCCAGTACTCCTCGGTGGACGGTTTCGCCACCGATTGGCACTTGGTGCACCTCGGCAGCCGAGCTTCCGGCGGCGCGGGTCTCGTTATCGTCGAAGCGTCCGCTGTTTCGCCCGAAGGCCGGATCACACCCTTCGACCTCGGCATCTGGCAGGACGAGCACATCCACAAGCTCTCCCAGATCGTCCAATTCACCCACTCCCAAGGCGCAAAGATCGGCATCCAGCTGGCCCACGCGGGCCGCAAGGCCAGCATGGACGCACCACACCGTCCCGAACGCTGCCTCTCCCCGGAGGAGGGTGGCTGGCTGAACGTCCTCGCCCCGAGCGCCATTCCGTTCGCGCCAAACTACCCCACGCCGGTTGCGCTCGACAAGGACGGCATGGAACGGCTCGTCAGCGACTTTGCCGCAGCTGCCCATCGTGCGCAGGCCGCAGGCTTCGACATCATCGAGATCCACGCCGCCCACGGCTACCTGATCCACGAATTCCTGTCGCCGTTGAGCAACCATCGCGACGACGACTACGGCGGATCGTTCGAAAACAGGACAAGGCTGCTGCGCGAGGTCGTCTGGGCTGTCCGCACGCACTGGTCCGGACCATTGTTCGTGCGAATCTCGGCCACGGACTGGGCCGAAGGCGGCTGGGAGATCGACCAATCGGTTGCCTTGGCGGCCATGCTGAAGGACTTGGGCGTGGATTTGATGGATGTGTCGTCCGGTGGCCTGGTCCCGTTTGCGAAGATCCCGGTCGGACCCGGCTTCCAGACGCCGTTCGCAGCCCGGATCCGCCAGGAAGCGGGGATTCCGACGGCGGCTGTCGGCTTCATCACCGATCCGGCACAGGCCGACCACATCATCCGCACGGGCCAAGCCGACATGGTGCTGCTGGCACGCGAAATGCTGCGCGACCCCTATTGGCCCGTACACGCGGCCGCGAAATTGGGACGCGCCGGGTCGTGGCCCGTCCAATACCTGCGCGCCGCGCCGCACGGGTCAACCCAGCGGTAGTTTACTGGAAGTCAGTTGCCAGAAGATCGGACACTGGAACCGAAAAGCCCGGCAGCAGGGGAGATTCGAGAGATTGTTCACCGCGCAACAGGCTGATGGTAGCCTGTCTGCGGATGAAGATTTCGCTGGTTGCGGTATCCACAACCCAGACCTCCTCGGTCCCCGCAGCGATGTATGCCAACACTTTCATGTTGACGTCCATCGCGGATTCCGAAGGGGACAACACCTCAACGGCGATGTCCGGCGCAAACGGTACGGGGATCCGGTTGGGGTCAAACGACTTGCTTTGCCGCCCGAGAAAGATCGACAGATCCGGTCGTCGCACGCTGTGTGTTGCCAATTGGCAATCAACTTCGGCGATCACCCGACCGATCCGGTCTGCTGTTGCAGGTACCCGCGAATCAAAAATTCGATCCTACCTCGGATTTCCCCATGCATCGGATTTCCACTCGGCATCGGGACCAATTCGCCTTCCACCAGCTCATAGTCCTCCGTTTCACCCGTTGCCATGCGGGCGAACTCATCGGCGGTCATCAAGGCGGCGGCAGCCATAAATCCATCCTCCCACGATTCCACCCCAGACCGCGCGATAATCGAATTTGTCGCCCCTGGTCCAAATAACGCCCCCCAGACCCCGTCTCCCGGAATGGGCGCGCAAGCCGAAAACCCATTTCGAGTCCCTCAACAAGCTCAAATCGGAGCTCCGGGCGCACAATCTCCACACCGTCTGCGAGTCCGCCCGCTGCCCCAACATCCACGAATGCTTCAACCGCAGCGCGGCCACGTTCATGATCCTCGGCAACCGCTGCACGCGCGGGTGCGGCTTCTGCTCGGTCCCGAAGGGCAATCCACGCCTGCACGACATGCAACTGGACGCCTTCGAGCCCGCAAACGTAGCCCGCATGGCCGCCACCATGCAGCTCAAGTATGTGGTGATCACATCTGTAAACCGTGACGACCTCGACGACGGCGGTTCCACCCACTTCGCCGAAACCGTCCGCGAAGTCCGCTCCGCGTTACCCGAAGCCCGCGTCGAAGTCCTCACGCCCGATTTCGACGGCAACTTGGACGCCGTTGCCCGCGTGCTCGACGCCGAACCGCACGTCTTCAACCACAACATGGAGACTGTACCGCGCCTATATAAAAAGGTCCGGCCCCAGGCGAACTACCAGCAATCCCTCGACGTGCTCGCGTTCGCCCGCAAACACAGCCCCAAAACGATGACGAAGTCCGGGTTTATGGTCGGCTTGGGCGAAACGCAAGCCGAAGTCGAACAACTCCTGCGCGATCTGCGCGCCCACCACGTGGACGTCGCCACCATCGGGCAATACCTGCAGCCCACGCGCCGGAATCTCCAAGTTGCGGAATATCTTGCTCCTGAGCAGTTCGACGCCTACCGCGATTTCGGCCTTTCCATCGGCTTCCCCATGGTCTTCTCCGGACCGCTGGTCCGCAGTTCCTACATGGCCGATCTCGTGAGTGAGCAGGCAGCGCACCGGTGATTCTGAACCTCATCCTCGCCCTGCTCACCGGGGGACTGATGGTCCTCCTCTTCCCGCCTTTCAACCTACCCCTCCTCGCACCATTTGTCGTGGCGCCACTCATCTTCGCGGCGGCACGCGAGCCGCGATGGAAGCTCCGGTTCGCCTACGGCTACCTCGCCGGATTCGCCTACTGGTTCGGACTCACCAACTGGATCCACTCGACCCTCGCCAAGTACGGCGGGGTCGGCCCGCCCGGTGCGTGGGCCCTCTTCGTGCTGCTGTGCATGGCGAAAGCACTACAAATGGGGGCGTTTTCGGCCTTGTTGCGGCCAGTTCTCCAATCCCGCTTCGGCATTCCCGCCGTCGCAGCCCTTTGGGTCGCCATCGAGTGGACCCAGATCTGGGTGGGATTCGAATGGCTGAACCTCGGCAATGCGGGTCAGGAAATGTCGGTCCTTGCCAAATTGGCCCCCATCACGGGCGTGTGGGGGATGTCCTTCGCGTTTGCGCTTATGTCCACCGTAGTTGCCGGAATCCTGCTGAAACGGCGGCTGGTCAGCCTGTGGCTGCTCGCTTTCGCCCTGCTCGCCATCCTGCCGGAGTTGCCCGCTCCAGACAAGGGCAGCCGAGGGGCCGTCGCAGTCCAGCCGAATCTGGAAAACGACACCATCTGGACACCGGAACTTGCGGCTACGGTCGGAGACCGCCTTGCAGACCTTTCCTTCGCCGCTGTCCACGGGCGCGACGCCGACTTCATCGTCTGGCCCGAAATGCCGCTCACCCTGCGCTATGAGGATCCCGGAACTCTCGCGCTCGCGGCCAAGGTCACGGCATCCTCGGGAGGTGCGGCGCTTCTCACCGGCTCCGTGTCCCGCGCGTTCGGCCAACTTCCATACAATTCCGCGCTTCTGGTCGGCACAAACGGCAAGGTCATCAGCCGTTACGACAAAATCAACCTGGTGCCCTTCGGCGAATACGTGCCGAAGCCGTTCGATTTCCTGGTCAACAAGATCTCCACTGAAGCCGGTGACTACCGGCCCGGATCGCGCATCACCGTCCCAACCAGCAAAGGCCATAGGAGCGGCACCTTCATTTGCTACGAGGCTGTCTACCCCGATTTCGTCCGCCAGTTCACACTCCGCGGCGCCGAAGTGCTGTTCAATATCTCGAACGATGGCTGGGCTGGCAGCATGGCCGCGCGCCACCAACATCTGCAGGTCGCCCGGATGCGCGCCGTCGAAAATGGGCGGTGGCTGGTGCGCGTGACCAATGACGGCGTTACGGCCGTGGTCGACCCGGCAGGGCGCATCACCAACACTCTCCCCGAGGAAAAGGAAGCCGCCATGCGATTCCGGTTCAACTACCGCTCCGACCTCACGATTTACACCCGTTTCGGGGACTGGTTCGTCCTGCTGTGCGCCCTTGCCGCCACAGCCAGTGGACTCGCCGGACTCCGCACGCCGACCCGCTGAACCGGTCACAACTTTTTTCGTCCATTTTTCGTCTTATTTTCAATCACTTGCAAAATAGCCGCTTCGGATTCGCCCACCACGTCCCGTAGGATCGTAGCCGTAAGGAGACACCTATGACTACCACGATCCAACTGGAAGCCCTTTTCATCCGCGAAATCAACCGCTGCTACGCCCGCATCGGGGAATGCGAAACCAAGGAAGCCGCGCTCGGACCCGGCTTCGACCCGAAAGCCCGCGCGGCCATCGACCGGGACCGCGACCGGGCCTTCATCGCCCTCCGCCGAGCCATGAAAGCGCTGAAGGAACTCCAGGCCGAGACGCAGCCCAGCACCAAGACTGAACCCGCAGACAAGGCTCACTCGAAACCCGCCCAGGTCATCGAATTCCCCAAACAGACCCCGATAGCCCGCAACGCCCAATGCCCCTGCGGCTCCGGCGAGAAATACAAACGCTGCTGCGGACGCAATGCCCCGCCCCTCCCCGGCGATTTCCGAAAGCCAACGCCGCTCGCCGCTTGACGGGCACCCCCCAAAAGTGATATCCATGCTTCAACGCATGAAACGTTTACTGGTCCTTCTCGCTGCGGCTTTGGCCGCCTTCGCGCAAACCGAACGGGGAAATATCACTGGAGTCGTTACCGATTCCAGCGGTGCCGCCATCCCCAACCAGCAGGTGGTCATCAGCAACGCAGCCACGAACACCGCCGAACATGTCACCACCACAGGCACCGGGGAATACAACGCGGCGAACCTCGCGCCGGGCACCTACCGTGTGGAAATCAGCGCCGCCGGATTCAAACGTTTCGTTGTCAGCGGCATCACCCTTACCGCATCGAAGACCATCCGAGTCGATGCCAAGTTGGATCTCGGCCAAGTCTCGGACTCGGTCCTGGTGGAAGCCCAGGCCGTCCAAATGCAGACCGAGGATGCAAAAGTCTCCACATCGGTCGAGAACCGCATGGTCGACCAACTGCCACTCGTCGTCGGTGGAGCCCTCCGCAGCGCCTTCGACCTCGTTTCGATCATTCCCGAAGCCAAGGGGTCCGGCAACGCGGTTTCGCTCGGCGGTGGCCAGGCCGCATCCTGGAGCGCAACCCTCGATGGCCTTCCCGTCAACACCAACCGCTCCGGCGATACGAACGAAACGGCCTACATCACACCGTCGGTCGAATCGCTCACGGAATTCGCAGTCGATACCAACGGCTTCAAGGCCGAGTTCGGCCAGGGCGGCGGCGGCGTGATCACCTTC
>CAITMP010000338.1 GCA_903893525.1 uncultured Acidobacteriia bacterium
AGTATACTTCTTGCAAAACTGTCGACAGTCGGCTATTCTGGTTCGGACGGGCGGCTTACGCTCCAGGGATCGCTTCAGAGGAGAGTCCGTGAAATTCACAATCGCATTCACCCTACTTTCAGTAGTGGCTTTCGCGCAAAATTCCAATCAGGGCACATTGCTGGGCACGGCATATGACCCGGGCGGGGCGACGGTGCCCGGCGCATCGGTTGTGTTGCGCAACATCGATACGGGCATTTCGCGGAGCCGGGTTGCGACCGCGGGCGATTACCGGTTGGATGCACTGACGCCAGGCAACTACGAGCTGACTGCCGAGGCCGCCGGATTCAAGAAGACCGTGGTGAGTCCGCTGAAAGTGGAAGTTGGACAGGTACAGCGGCTGGATATCCATTTTGAGATTGGCCAGGTGAGCGAGGCCGTGACGGTTACGGCGTCCACGACCCCGGTCAACACGGAGAACGCGACGCTGGGTGAGGTGATCGAAAACACTGTCGTGCAGCAGCTTCCCTTGAATGGGCGCGAGTTTCTGGAATTGGGCGCGCTGCTGCCTGGCGCGGAATCAGGCAACGTAAAGCGCGGCATTATTGATAGCAAAGGTGTTACGGTTGGGTTCGGCGGCGCGCGGTCCCAATACAACTCCTACTATGTGGACGGGGCGGACAGCACGGACGCCAATGCCAACCAGCTGATTTCGTCACCCTCGGTGGATTCGATCAAGGAATTCCGCATTGAGACGAACATGTACGCGGCGCAGTACGGGCGGTCGGGGGGCGCGGTGGTGAGTGTCGTGACCAAGAGCGGCACCAATTCGATCCACGGCACGCTGTATGAATACCACCGGAACCGGGCGCTCGACGCCATGCCCCACTTCTACACGGGCACGCGGGCGGCATCGCCACGATACCTGTTCAACCAGTTCGGTGGCACAGCCGGCGGACCGGTAAAGCGGAACAAGACCTTCTACTTCGGGTCGTATGAGGGATTCCGGCAGGTTGCGCCGGGCCAGCAGACGGTATCGTTCGCACCGACGGCGCTCGAACGGGTGGGAGACTTCAGCAAGACCATCAATCCATACAGCAACAAGGCTGTGGTCCTGAGGAACCCGTTCGACGGATCCGCAATCCCCGGCACTCTGCTGCCGAAAAGCCTGATCAGCAAGGCGGGCCAGAAGATCATGGACATGCTGCCGGCGGCCAACGCCACGGGCGACCCATTCCTGAACTACCGCAACTTCCGCGGGGGCTCGGGCGACCGGACCAAGTATTTGGCCAAGGTCGACCACATGCTGACTTCCAAGGACACCATCACAGGCACGTTCAATTTCGGATACTACAACTCGATCACCCCGGGGATGGAACCCTCCGGCGATAACAATACCTTGGAGCATGACCGGACGATGGCGCTGGGATGGACGCGGATCGTCAGTAGCAGGATGGTGAACGATCTGAAGTTCAGCTACACGTGGTTTGACGCGGGGTCGGCGTTGTCGATGAACGACAAGAATTACACGACGGAGTGGGGGATCTGGAACGACTCCAAGGCCAATGGCCCGCCCCGGCTTCTCCTTTACACGGCTGGCAGCAGGACATTCTCGTTCGGTGGCGCGGCGCGGAACATACGCGTCAACAAGAACACATATATTAAGGATCTGATTTCGCTGACGGCGGGGAAGCACACGCTGTCGTTGGGTGGAGACTTCAAGTTCCAGAAGTACGACTGGAATTTTGATGCGGCCGGCAATGGTGGTTCGTTCTGGTTGGGCTTGAACGACGGCGGCTCGCTGGCGATCGGCGGGCATACTTTCGCGGATGTGCTGATGGCGGTGCCGACGCAGATCGCGATCAACCAGTCGGACGGAACCCCGTCGTACCTGCGCCGCTACATGATTGGCGCGTTCGCACAGGATGACTGGAAGATTTCACGCCGCCTGACGCTGAATCTGGGCCTGCGGTATGACTACGAGTCGCCGTTCTGGGAGGCTTTGGGGCGGCTGGCGACCTTCGATTTCAATACGGCAATGATCCGGTATGCGGCGAATGCGCCATCTGCGTTGCTCGACAAGCTGACGTTCCGATTCGAACGCGGCGGCCCGAATCGGGCGTACGACACAAATCCGATCAACTTCGCCCCGCGCATTGGATTGGCGTGGCGGCCATTCGGTGACAACAAGACGGCTGTGCGCGGTGGGTATGGCTTGTTCTACACGAGCGAAAGTGCATATTCGACGGCCTACGCCAGCTGGATCGGGCCGTTCTCCGGCACTTACACCTATACCGGACGGGCAGCATCCATCGGGGAGGCAAAAGACCACTATGTCCCGATGGACCAGGAGCCGTACAAGCTCTCGACCCTCAGATTCACGAGTCCTGGCTCGTTCTTCACCAACGACCCCTATTACCCAATGGGCTACATGCAGCAGTGGAACTTCACGGTTTCACGCGAGTTGATGAAGGGCATGTCCTTTGAAACCGGCTATGTGGGGTCGAAGGGTACCAATCTGAGCGGCGTGGGATCGCTGCCGACGGACAACGTGGCCGCATCTTTGAAGGTTTCGAGTGGAAGCGGTGTTTCGCCGACGGTGCGGATGAAGGGATTCAACTCGAAGTACAACTCGCTGCAGGCGAAGTTGGTGCAGCGGTATTCGAACGGGCTGCATTTGATTGCGGCGTTCACGTGGTCGAAGGCGATGACGGAATCGTCGAATGAGCAGTCGGTTGAAAACCTGTTCACGGATACGGACGCGGTGGGCAACTTCACATCGCGCCGGTACTCGTTGGCGGATACCGATGTGCGGCACAGGCTGAGCGTGACTTCCGGCTACAACCTGCCGTTTGGCGCGGGTCGGAAGTATCTGGCGAAATCGCCGATGCTGGTGCGGCAGTTGGTGGGCGGGTGGGATATCCAAGGGATTTTCACGCTCTCGGACGGATACCCGTTCACGGTCTACAGTTCGGCGTTGCGGTTCACGGACCGCACCTGCGACGGCAACCTGCCGCCGAGCCAGCGGACGGAAAATGCCTGGTACGACGTCAGTTGTTTCCCGACGAAGAATCCGGTGACGGTGACGACAGCGACAGGGGCGAAGGTATCGACCTTCATCAACGGGAATGCGGCCCCGAACGTGATCATCGGGCCCGGCGTGATCAATATCGATCTGGGCGTGCACAAGGAGATCCGGCTGGCGGAGGGGAAGACGCTGCAATTCCGGTTCGAGGGCTTCAATGCAGCCAGCAGGACGAATCTGACGGCTCCGGCAGCGAACTACTTCCTGAATACGCCGACAGGTGGGCAGATTACGAGGGCGAAGGATATGCGGCGGGTGCAGATCGCGGCGAAGATTGTGTTTTAGGGGGCGCGGAGGTGCCCGGATCGATGCCCTAGCGTTGGAATGTCATCCCAAACAGTTGGGATTTCTGAGCCACCCGGCGATACAATGAGCCCATGGTACTCGCTGCGCCATACACCCGCAAGAAGCGCGCTCTGATCGAGGACGCCGTACGCCGCGTAGAGGCAGTCTTCGCACCCGATGTTGTCCGTATCAAGTATTACTTTTCGGAAGACTGGTTGGGAGAGCCCTCTGTCTACTTCCGGGTTCTGATCCGGGACGAAGCTGGTCAATTAGAGCGGCTCAAGAGCCTCTCGTGGCCCGTCAGAAAGGCCTTGATGGACGAGGTTCAGACTGACGAGTGCGAGTTGGGCGCTTACTTTGAGTTTAGGACTGTATCGGAACAGTTGGAACTCCGGGATCCGGCATGGGAGTAGACTCTTCGCCGTATCCAAGGGAAT
>CAITMP010000339.1 GCA_903893525.1 uncultured Acidobacteriia bacterium
CGGCGAGCATGAAGCCACGCGTGTTGCTGTGACCGAAATTGGGAGTCAGGAAGCCGCTTTTCCGGGGCTCTTTCTTCAGCGATTTGTGAAAATATGGAAAGAAAAAAGCAGGGATATTGTGCAGTCGGTAGACGGCATTCCGGGTGACCGCCCGGTCATTCGGAATGATGTCGAACGATGAGCTGTGGATGGTCCACCAAGGGTTCGGCATCGTGCAATCGGTGATGAAACCGTCGTGCAGGATGTAGCGGTCCTCCAGTTTGTCCGCCGACTCCCCTTCGAAATAGAACGGCTGGGCGTTCGTCAGCAGGCCTGGCCGGGCAACAACCTTGGTCTTGGCATAGCCCCGTACATGGTGGAAGGTCCCGTGTTCGGTATCGGTGTTGTACTCGGCAGCATCGCAGTAGATGACCTCGTTCTGCTCGTAGTTCCGATAGTAGACGTGGCCTCGGCCCGTGAAGTCGCCGCTGGACTCGTCGAAATCCACCGTGTCCGCCTTGAAGGTGGCATTGTGGAGCTCCACGATGACGTGGCCGCGGAGATGGTACACCCCGTTGTCGGACTCCTGGCTGTCTGCCGTAATGTTGTACTCGCCATTGGCGGGGGCTTCGGGCCGGGGAACTCGGACGGAAAAGTCCGGGCGCTCGATTGTCGCGGCATCCAGGACAAAATTCCGGGCATTCAAATTGCCGGGCACGGCATTGCCCGAAGGAGCATCTGCTGGACGGGAGGCGGGAGGGTTTTGTACCGCCGGGACGGGATCGGCCGCACTGCATAAATCAGGTCGCAGTATTTGCAGGGCGACCAATAAAAACAGGGCCTCCGGACACTTCGGGGTGAGAATTTTCGCGTGACAAGGCACTATGTTTATGGTACTCAGAGGTAGGGGTGTTTTTCTAAACAATTTTGAGAACCCGCCCCTGCCCCAACCAGGGGACCCAAGAGCTTGAAAGAGATTTAGATGCAGTGCAAGTTTTGTGGTTTCGGCAATGGTGAGGACGACCACCGGTGTTTGCGGTGCGGACGCCGCGTGGCTGGCACGGCTGTCGCCGCTCCGGCGGGATATGTGGGGGCGCTTGCCCTTGCGCCTGAGTTCGACCCGAACATGACGCAGGATCTGACGGTCAGCGGATTTTTCCCGCCCCTGAAGTCGGACGCGGAATCGCGTGCCGAAGCACGGGCGAAGGAACTGGCGGCACAACTCGGGGCAACGCGCGGCCCCGGCAGGCTCATCCAGTTCGACCAATACCAGAAGCAAGCCCAGGAACGGGCAGCCATCGTGGCCCATGTTGAACCCCCTGTTGCCCCCACGCCCGTCGCGCAAGCCTCACAACCTGCCCTGTCCATGGCCGAATTGAGGGCCAGCGGAAGGTTCGCCCCGCAGAAGCCTGCGCCGCGCAAGGAACAGCCCAAGGTTCAGCAGGAAATCTTCGACTTCAACGCGGCCAAACCGGAAGCGCCCACGCTGAAGACTGGCGTCCAGAGCCAGGTCCTTTGCGAACATGCGGTCGCCAAGCGGATCCACAGGTGTCTGGCGGGGGCTGTCGACGCAGCAACAATTGTCATCGGATACGGTCTCTTCCTGCTGATCGCAAGTCTGATGGGTGCGTCGTTCGGAACCGGAAAAATCTTGCCTGCGGTTCTGGTTGGAATGCTTGGGATATTCGGCGTGTTTTATGGTGCAGTTTGCCTGATCATGCGCCATGACACTCCGGGTATGAACCTGCTGCACCTCCAACTGGTGACGTTCGATGGCCATCCGGTGGACGCGCGCGACCGGGCCATCCGGTTCATGACCTCGATTGTGAGCATTGGGGCCGCTGGACTGGGTCTGATTTGGGCCTTGGCCGACGAGGAAACCTTGACGTGGCACGACCACATCTCGAAGACCTTCCCCACCGAGCGCGACCATGGTTCCAGTTACTTCAACGCCGGTCCGGCCTAATGGCGGTCGAACCATCCGAGAACGCGGCGGTCAAATTCATTTTTCGCCGTAATCCGGGCGTTCGCGTGACCTGCTCCCGGTACTAGCCAAAGATCCGTGACGGCTCGATTGGCCGCAGCAAGCCTACGGGAATTCACGGCTTCCGTTTTGTGGTCGTCCAGACCGTGAATCAACAGGATGGGGACTTTGGAATGCTGCACAGACTCCAAGGGTGATCCAAGCTTCAAATCGGCACCGTATCGGATCCGGGTCCAGAACAAGGCCGTTTCGACGAACGGAACGGCCAACCATTTGGTCGACCCGGGCAAGCCACGGGAAACACGTTCGATCGCGACATCCGGGAACGTCGTAAAGGCAGACTCCGCAACCACGGCTCGAAACCGCTTTTCACGATCCAGGCTTTCCAGCAATACCGAGCCGCCCAGCGAAACGCCGAAACCGTAGATGCGGTTGACACCGGAATGGGCCAGCATCCAATCGGCCCACGCACGGACGTCGTCCGATTCCCGGAGGCCCAGCGTCGTGAAACCGTCGCTCGTTCCGTGGCCCCGCAAATCAGGTATCAGCACCTGGAAACCGGACTTCTCGAACAGCACGCCCAGCCCCACCAAGTCCTCGCGGTTGCCGCCTACGCCGTGGAGCAGGATCACGGCGGCACCGTTGGGCTGATCCGGCTCGTAATACCAGCCATTCAGGTGCGTGCCATCCTTCGAGGTGACGGCAGCATCGCCGCAGCGGACGTGGGCGACGCACGGGCACACGGGTGCCACAGGGCGGCGCCCTGGATGCAGTAGACCCTCGGCGGCCCGCACTGACAGTCCGACGAATACAACGGCACTGGCCGACAGAACCGCTACGGCGATCCTACCGGAGCGTGTCATACTTCACCGGCTTGGGGCGTGCCGGTTTCTTGGCCGGATTCTTCTCCAATTCCGACAACACCTGCTGGATCGCCCGTTCCAGTTGCGGATCATGCCCTTGGCGGACCAACGCCGGGTCATGCTCCACTTCCATGTCGGGCTCGACACCTGAATTCTCCGCAATGTACTGGCTCTCAACTGGATCCCAGACCGCAGACGATGGTGCCGTTACGCCGCCACCATCCATGAGTGACGGTGCCCCGGCGCGCCCGATCAACCCGCCCCAAGTGCGCTTGCCGATCAGCTTCCCCACACCGGCACGACGGAAATACCAAGGCATGGCATCACCGCCGGAACCGGCGAACTCATTTACAATCATGACCTTCGGTCCAAATATCGCACCTTGCGGTTGAACTTCGTCCTCGCCATCACGGGTAGCCACGCTCGACATGTGTTTCCGGTTCAGGGCCTCCACAATATCCGTAGCCAGCGCGCCGCCCCCATTGAACCGTTCGTCAATGATAACGGCCTGCTTGTCCACTTGGGCATAGAAATAGCGGTTGAAATTGGTGAGGCCGCCAAATGCGGTATCCGGCATGTATACGTACGCCACACGTCCGCCGGTGGCCTGGTCCACTTTGCGTCGGTTGCCCTCGATCCAATCCAGATTGCGCAAACGAGCATCGGAGACGATGGGCACAACCGTCACTTCGCGCGAACCGGTCCCGGATGGATCTGGACCGACCCGGATGTGGACCTGCTTGTTCGCCGTGCCCTCAAACACACTGTAGACGTTCGTGGGCGGCGCAAGATCGCGGCCCTCCACCGCCAGCAGGTAGTCACCGACTGCGACGTTGACACCCGGCTGCGTCAGGGGAGCACGGGCTTCCGGATTCCAATTTTCACCGTTGTACACCTTGGTGATCCGGTAGCGTCCGTTCTCGATCTTGAAATCACAGCCCAGCAGACCGGTCGGAACGCGCGTCGCGGCGGGCAGGTCACCGCCACCCACGTTCAGGTGGGACGAGACGATGTTGCCCAGCATTTCCTGGAACAGGTAGTTCAGATCGGCTCGGGAGGCGATTCCGTCGACGAATGGCTCGTAGCGCTTCTCGGCGGCAACCAAATCCAAGCCGTGGTAATCGTAGACGTGATCCCGCTCGACCCTCCACGCTTCGTGGAACATCTGCCGCCATTCGGCCCGCGGCGAGACCTTGACTTCGATGCCAGCGGTGTTCAACTGGCCAGGGCCTCCCGGACCAGCCGCAGCCGGAGGAGCGGGTGGAGCCGGACCATTGCCAGCGGGCGGACTTGGCGGAATGTTGCGGATAGACCAACTGGTTCCCTGGCGGACCAGCATCTTCTCCCCATTCTTGGAAACCTCGAAAAACTGCACTCCCGCCGTCACCACATCGGACTTGCGGGACTTGAGATCGTGCCGATGCACCGTGACACCCCCTAGGCCACCGCCTCCCACGGGTCGCTCCATGGCAAACAGGACACCAGCCTTGCCCGTTTCGAGTGCGACGTAGTTTCGCGACGGCAGTGGCATGGCCAGGATTCTCTGGCCAATACCGTCGAAATCGATCTTGACCGGAGCCGCGGCTGGCGGCGCTGCCGGAGGTGTCGGTGGCTTGGGTGCCGGGGTTTCAACCACTTTCTCCTCGTCGCTTTCGGGTGCGAACGGCGACGGGAGGTCCTTGGTCAGCACTGCAAGGTACAGAGTACGCGAGACGGGCCGGGAGCTGCTTTCCACGTCGGGCTGGATGGCGGGTCCGGCATCGGTGGAGGCCGCAAAGTAGAGATACTTCCCTTCCTTGTCGAAGGCAGGATATTTGGCGTCGCTCAGGCCGTCCGTAACCTGCGTAGCCTTGCCTGTTTCAAGCGACCAGACATGGATAGCGCCCAAGTAGTTCGGCAACCGCTTGGAGTAGGCAAGCCACTTGGAATCGGGGGACCAGACCGGAATCCAATCGCCGCCCGGATTCCAGAAACGCTCCTTGTCCACCAGCGTGGTCTTCTTCTTCTCCACGTCAAGGCACCAGATGCGCAGCCGGGAGTCAATAAACGAAATATTCTTTGAATCAGGCGACCACGCGGCGCCACGGTAGGTTCCGGGTTCGGGCATCGGGATTTTCACAACCTTGGAATCGGGTGCGCCCGTGGAGGACTGCGGAGCGAGGTGAAGCGAATACTCCCCGTTTTCGTCCGAGAAATAGGCGATCGTCTTGCCGTCGGGCGACCAGATCGGGTCATGCTCGGCGGCTCCGGGCGTGTTCGTGATGTTCCGCACATCGCCCTTCTCGGCAGGCACGGTCACAATCTCGCCGCGGGCTTCAAAAACAGCGCGGGCACCAGTGGGGGACAAGCTTGGATTTGCCAGACGGGTGCTAACATTCACCATCCGGTCACGAACCTCCGGCAAGTCGCCCGCGATACGAATCTTGACCGGATCGAGCTTCCCGGTCCGCGTATCGAAGATGGATATTGCGCCGAACTGTTCGATCACGATCCCTCCGGGACCGGCGTTGGCGGATTTGAAATCCAGCGAGCCGTTCTTGAGTTCCTCTTTGACCTTGCGCGAGGCGGTGTCGTAGGAAAAGAGGGTTGCCGGTCCGTTGCGGTCGCTCAGGAAGTAGACCTTGCTGCCGACCCACATCGGGCAGTAGTCGTTGGAATTGTCGTGAGGGATCTTTTCGACGCTCGAATTTCCCAAGTTTGCCAGCCAGATCGGCGTCGTCATGCCACCGCGGTAGTGCTTCCAAGCGGCAAAGGCGCGGGCCATCGGGACGTAGGCGATGCGTGAGGCGTCGGGCGAATAGGAGCCTTCCCAGCCCCAAGGGAGTGGCAGCTTCTCCGGAAATGCACCGCTGGTATCCACGGTATAAAGGTTGGATATCCTGGAATAGTTTTCGCGGCCGGAAGTGAAGAGGATCCTCTTGCCGTCCGGAGTCCAGCCGAGCACGGTGTCGGGAGCCGGGTGGTAGGTGAGCCGCTTGGGAACGCCGCCGTCGGAGGGAATTGTATAGACATCCACGTTGCCGTCGTATTCGCCAGTGAATGCAATCGTGTTTCCATCCGGCGAGAACACAGGGTTGGTTTCCACGCCAACGCCGCTGGTAAGCCGACGCGCGTCACCACCGGCACGTGGCACGGTCCACAGGTCGCCCGCATAGACGAACGCGATCTGGGTCCGGCTCAATGTGGGTTTTTGCAGGAGCAGCGGGGGATCCGCAGCTTGCGCGGCGGAAACAGCTGCAAGATAGAGGATGGCGGTGAAACGCATGTCGGTAGGCCTCCTTTGGGGGCGTAGATCGGGCGTGGCGAACCAGATCTCATGACACCTTAGCACGATTTCGTGTCAGTGAGGAATATCCGCCCCAATTTGGAACCGTGGCGTCCGGTGCGCGACACAAAGATTCCGTTTGGGTCACAATATAGGAGGCTGGAAATCTGACGTTGGACAGCGGGGAATGAGCGCGGAACTGGGCAGCACAACTTGGTCGCGGATCGAGGAGATCTTCCTTGCAGCGGCCGAGTTGCCCCTGCCCGACCAAGCCCCGTACTTGGACGCCGCCTGCCACGGGGACGTCAAATTGCGGGCGGAGGTCGAATCCCTGTTGGAGGCGGACCGCAAAAGCAGCCAGGATCCATCTCGGACAACGCCGCGATCCTCCATCACATCTGTCGTGCAATCCGCAAGTGAAGCCCTGAACCGCGAGGACTTGGCCGGACAACATCTGGGGCCATGGAAGGTTGTTACGCAGATCGGGCGCGGGGGCATGGGGTCGGTCTTTCTGGCCGAACGGGCCGACGACGAATTCCAGAAGCAGGTTGCGATCAAGGTAATTCGCCGCGGCATGGATTCGGAGGATCTCATAGCCCGGTTCCGTGAGGAACGCCAAATCCTTGCCCAGTTGAACCACCCATACATCGCCCAATTGCTGGACGGTGGGATCACCCTGGACGGCAGGCCCTACCTGGTGATGGAGTTTGTCGAGGGCAAGCCGCTGGGAGACTATTGCCGGGAACACGACTTGTCCGTCGACGCCCGCTGCAGGCTCTTCATGAAGGTCTGCGAGGCCGTCGCCTGCGCCCACCGGAATCTGGTTGTACACCGGGATCTGAAACCCGGCAACGTGCTGGTGTCGACCGATGGCACGCCGAAACTTCTTGATTTCGGCATCGCAAGACTATTGACGGCAGCCGGTCCCGGGGATGCCCCGCTCACCACCGCAGCCCTCAGGCAATATACGCCGGACTACGCCAGTCCGGAACAGGTCCTGGGTCTGGCGGTCACCACAGCGGCGGATGTCTACGCCCTCGGTGGAATCCTGTTCCAATTGCTGGCAGGTACCAAGGCGCACCGGATCACGACCTATACGAGCGAGGAAATCCGCCGCACGGTCTGCGAATCCCCCTTGGAAAAGCCCAGCGCCGCCGCTACCCGCCGACCCGAACACGCGGCCTTTTCGCGGCGAATCGCGGGCGATCTCGACAACATCGTCCTCATGGCGATGCGGCGCGAACCCGAACGCCGTTACGAATCCGTCGACGCACTCCGTCGCGATGTCGAACGGCACCTCAACGGATTGCCGGTCCACGCCCGCGGCGATGGATTGCGCTACCGGGCTGGAAAGTTTCTGGTCCGGCACCGGTTTGGCGTCCTGGCCGCCGCGATGGTCCTGTTCGCCGTGTTTGGCGGATTGTTGGTGTCACTCCGGCAAACAGCCGTCGCCACCGAGCAGCGGGCGATCGCGGAAAGGGAGCGCGACAGCGCCCGGAAGGCCCAGGCACTCGCCGAGCAGGAGCATTCGGCGGCAGAAAAGCAACGCGGACTCGCGGAAGAGAGCGCGGTCGAGGCGGACATGCAACGCGGCAAGGCGGAAAGCAGCTTGTCGCAGCTGGTGGATCTCGCCAGCGCCACATTCCTCGGAATCAACAAACAGCTCGAACGCATTCCGGGTGCCACGGAACCCCGCCTGGCCGTGGTCAAGACCTCGGTGGACTATCTGGACAAACTGATGACCGGAGAGCCCAGTCCGGCCTTGGAGCTGGCCGCAGCCACCGGGTACCAGGAAATGGGCGACGTCCTCGGCTCCCCCAACGGTCCGAACCTTGGCGACACCAAGGGCGCGATGGAAAACTACAACAAGTCGCTGGCAGTGCTGCGGCGGCGCGGGATTGCGGACTTCGACGGTGAATTGCAGCGGATCACCACCCTCGAACACATCGGCGCGCTGCAAACCGACACCGGAGGGCTGCAGACGAGCCGCTCGACATTCCAACAGGCTCTTGCCGCCCTGGACGCCATGCCGAAGCACTGGCGCGAACGACCGAGAACACTCTTTGAGGAAGCCAACCTCAACCTCGGATATTCGTTCCTGATGTCCAGACTGGACTCAACAGCAGGTCTGCCTTTCGCGGAAAAGGCGGTCCGCATTCTGGACGCGCTCGCGTCCGCGAATCCGGGAGTCATGCAATTCGAGGAAAGCCGGGCGTCGGCCTACGGAAATCTGTCCCTAGTGGTGGCCACGGCGGGCGACCGCGAAAGGGCGAAAGCCATCACGCTCAAGACAATCGAGCTGCGCATAAACAATTTGTCCAGGCACCCCGGCGATGTCCGCTTCCAGCGCGACCTGATGATGGGCTACGGCCGCATGGGCGACTACAGCGGCGGCTCATTCTTCTCCTCCCTGACCGGGGACCCCCGCGAAGGCGACACCGTCTCCGCACTGGCCTATTACAAGAAGGCCCAGGGTTTGGCGGAATCCATCTTCAAAGCCGACCCGAGCGACGACCAGGCCCCTTGAGGACTTCACCATGACAACCATGCGGACGGGCATGGTGCTGACCTCCGATTCGGCCATTCCCGAATCGCTGGCCTACTTGGCCAAGGCTGGCGACCTGCTGGAGGCCGCACGGCAGAAATCCCCGGCGTCGCGATCCATCCGGCTCAACCTCGGCCTCGTGTACGACCACATGGCGCAGCGGCACTACACCCTCGGCAACGGCACAACCGCAATCGCCCATGCCCGAAAATCCCTCGCACTGGCGCTGGAGCTGGTCAAGACCGAGCCCAACTACGCAGCCGCGCGGATTGACGCCATGCGGGCCTGGGATATCCTCATCCACTCCTTGGCGAGATTCGGGGACCGGGCGGAAGCCACCACGGTAGCCGAAGCAGCCCACGCCGCCGCCACCGACTGGGCGATCCATGGGCCGCGCCTCGACCGCATGGTCCTGTTCCCGCCGCAGGCGGTTGGCTGGAGGGGCGACCTGTATTTTGAATTGGCCTCCAAAGCGGGCTCGCCAACCGACGATCTCCAAAAGGCTAGGGCCGCCTATCAGGAAAGTCGCGAGGCTTGGTCCAAGCTACCAACACCACCGCGGGATCTCCCCGGCCGCCTCGCCGCACTCGACACAAAGCTCGCGAAATGCGAACTCGCGTTGCGCGCCGCCGACCGATAAATTTTCAGTTCCAGTGAAGGACCTCCCAAGGCAATTCCGTCTCCCATTCATTAGGAGATTTCGTGGCACCCACAATCGACATTGAACACCAGCGCGACCTGACCCAATTGATCGACCTCTGGAGCACAGGCGACAGGAAGGCTGAAAACCAACTGTTCGAGTCCCTCTACCGGATCATGCGCAGTAAGGCGGCCTATGCCATGCGCTCGAACCGCCCCGACGATTCCATGAGCCCAACATTGTTGGTCCATGAGGCGTACATCTCCCTCTCCAAGACGATCTCCAGGGGCAATTTTTCAGTCCGTGACCGGAGCCATTTTCTGAAACTCGCCAGCCGTGTGATGCGGAACCTGGTGGTCGATCACGCCCGTGCCCGGAAAACACAGAACCGGAGCAGTGGAATGGAACGGGTGCCATGGAGCGATTCAATCGCAGGCGCATCCGACAATCCCGAGCGAATCATCGCCGTTGCAACGGCGCTCGAGAAATTGGCAGCGACCCACCCTGAATCGGCCCAACTGGCCGAACTCAGATTCTTCACCGGAATGTCCGAGTGTGAAATCGCGGAAGTCATGGAAATGTCACCCCGCAGCGTCCGGCGACACTGGAGCGCAGCAAAAGCCCGATTGTTCGAGATTCTATATGGCCCACTCACGAACTAACCGCAATGAAACAGTAGACCAAATTCTGGGAGAAGCGCTCGAACTCCCGGTTGCGGAGCGCGACACATTTGTCGCGAAATTGTGCGGGGACGACGTGGAACTTCTGGCCGAGGTCAACCGCCTCCTCAAGATCGCCGAAACCATGGATGCCGCGTTTCTGGAACAACCGGCATTCGGAAACCTCGAGATCGCCGTCGGCGACACGCTGGGTTCCCGCTTCCGGGTGGCCCGCAAGCTCGGCGATGGCGGAATGGGGTGCGTGTATCTGGCTGACGACTCGTTGCTGGGCGAGGTTGCCATCAAAACCCTGCACCCCGGCCAGCGCACCAGCCCCACCATGCTCGACCGTCTGCGGCGCGAAATCCGCGTCGCCAGGGGGATCGCACACCCGAATCTCTGTCCTGTGTACGATTGTTTCGAGCTCGAACACTACGGCTCCCCCGTTACGGCGTTGACAATGAAGTACTTGGCTGGCGAAACGTTGGCGGCGAGGCTTGCCCGAGGTCCCGTAATGCAGTCGGAGGCATTGGTGATCGCAGAAGGCACCGCCGCCGGCATCGACGCACTCCACGCCGAAGGAGTCCTGCATCGCGACCTGAAGCCATCCAACCTGATGCTGGTGCCCACCAAACAGGGCTTCACCCCCGTCATCATGGACTTCGGCCTCGCAAAGACCGTCCGATCAACAACTTCCGACCGGACCACCCGCATCACAATCAGCACCCAGCTTGTGGGGTGCCCCGATTACATGGCACCGGAACTATTCCGGGACCAACCAGCGACGATCTCCTCCGACATCTACTCGCTCGGTACGATGCTCTTCGAAACCGTCACCGGACGGCTTCCGTTTCCGAAGGAGGGAGTCGTAGCGACTGCGGTGCGGCGTTCGGTCGAGGACGCTCCCCGTGCCATGGCTTTCGCGCCGTGGATTGGCGCCAAGTGGGACGCAGCCATCGCCTCCGCGCTCCATCGCGATCCCGCCCGCAGACCATCCTCGGGGGCCGAGCTTGTCCGCTTGATCGCGCCGTCAACAGACTTCCGGACCGGCAGTAGGGGAACAACACGCACCGGGTGCGCCCACCGCCCCCCAGCAGCCTCTCAGGGCCGCAGGGGCTTGGTGGCTACAGCGGGAGCGGCCAGGTAGACCTGCGCCCCGGACACCGACACAGCCAGCCGGTCGACCTGAAAGTCGAAGTTGAACCATTCGGCGACGTGGGCTTCCGGGAATGCAGGGCGCAGATAATTCTGGACCAGCAGGTCCAACGCCGGCCCTTCAAGCGGAACGCCCGAAACTAGAATCCGGTCGAGGTCCACCCGCGCGCGCCCATTTTCGGAGGCAATCCGGGCCGTCACTTCGACTGGTCGTTCGCCCGAGAGCATGCGCCCAACAAGCGCCGCGACCATCGATTCAGTTCCCCCTTGGCTGGACGCATGGATGGCCTTCGCAAAATCCACCTCCCCGCGCACAATCACCCGGTTGGGGCCAAACTCGAACCGCACATGTCGAACGCCCTTGGGAATCCAGAAAGACTCCTCGTCACGCATCCAGTCGTTCAACTCCTGGACCGGAAAGTACACGCTGGAACCCGGCGGCAGCTTGCGCTGTTCGATCATCCGGTACTTCGTGTGGGCCGGCCCAACCGTTGGCGCGGCAGCTGACGCGGCAAGCAGAGTTCCCGCCAACAGAACCGGAAAGCGCAGCACCATGCACCCATTTCAGCAGAGAGCGCGTTACGGCAGGTGGCACGCAAGAATGGGTCTTGGCACCAGCGGACAAGTTGAAGCTCAGAACCGCAGTGGAATCCGACTACCCCGCCGTCGCCCGAATCCAAGCACGGTGTCCCGAAGCCGCCCAATGGCCCGTCGGCGATTATTCCAACTTCCAAGTCCTGCTCGCCGTGGACGGGGACAAGCCCGTCGGGTTCTGCGCGTGGAGGCAGAGTCTGCCGGACGAGGCGGAGTTGTTGAATCTCGGCGTGGACCCGGATTTTCGGCACAGGGGCGTGGGAAGGGCGTTGCTCGCTGGGCTTGAAGGCCTCGCGTCGGGCACCCTCTACCTCGAAGTGGCGGAAAACAACGTGCCCGCAATCGGGCTCTACCACAAATGCGGCTGGGAATCAATCGGACTGCGCCGCGGCTACTACGCGAACGGAACGGTTCACGCCGTTGTCATGAAAAAAGTTTCATGATAGAGTCCAGGTAGACGGACGGTATCCGCCCGATCTGGACTCCAACGAAGGAGAGATGCTCAGTATGGACCGGAACACCCAGGAAGAAATCAAAGCGCATCTGACGGAGACGAACGAAACATTCCGCGAGTTGGTCGCAAAGCACCAGGAATACGACCGCAGGGCGTCGGAGCTGGACGCAAAAACCGTCCTGACCGCCGACGAAGAGCTCGAGGAACATCGTCTCAAAAAGCAGAAACTTCATCTGAAGGACGAAATCGAACAGATGATCCAGGAAGCCCTCCAACCGGTGGGCTGATCAGGAAGGCTGATCGGGAAGCTCGTCAGGTGCGCTGACACCGCCAATGGCCAGACCGCCCTCCAAGCGGTCGGGTTTTGCATTTTATGGAAGATTTTGAAGAACCGGAACCATTCCGGGTACCCATCGAGGACGTCCTCGACCTGCACACCATCCCGCCACGCGACATGCGCGCCTTGGTGGAGGAGTATTTGATCGAAGCCCGCAAGGCGGGATTCCGGGCACTGCGGATCATCCATGGACGGGGTATCGGCGTCCAGCGGGAGATGGTGAGGTCGGTCCTGTCACGAACCGATGGAGTCGCGGATTTCTCCGACGCCCCACCGGAAGCGGGCGGACGCGGTGCCACCGTGGTGACACTCGGTTCAACCGCTAAAGCACGCCGCCAGTCCCGCACTTGAAGGACGTGCAGATGGGGGCGGTCTTCAGGGTGCACTGGGAGTTGATGATGCACTGAACACATTTCCTCGTTACGGAGCTGCAATACGGCGTTGTACCGGTACAGGGCACGCCACAGGGACAGGCAGTGATTGCCCCCAGGTTGACATCGCTGGAAGTGACCGTAAATGTGGTGTTCGCGCCGGGAATTGTGATCCGGGCGTTGGCGTCGGTCACGTCACCCGTCGAGGTGAAGGAGACCGTGTACGTTCCAGGCGGCACATTTTTGAAGCGGAAAACCCCGTCGGAGCCGGTAAACGCAAAAAAAGCGCGCCCCGGTATGAATGCCGTAAATCCATAGGACCCACCGGTGCCACATGCGACGGAACCGGAAACAGTGAATCCCGTCGCGGCTGATCCAGACCCGCCCGCCGCACCTGTCGCCCCCGTTGAGCCCGTGGCACCGGTTGAGCCAGTGGCTCCAATGGCTCCGGCCAACCCGGTCGAACCCTGCGTGCCCGCATTTCCGGCTACCCCCGCTGTGCCCGTTACGCCGGTCGCGCCGGTTGCACCCACTGCGCCGGCAACCCCGCCCGATCCGGCAAGGCCCGCAGCACCAGCCGCACCGGTGGCACCCTGGACGCCTTGGAACCCAGCCCCTCCCGTGGAACCCGCCGGGCCAGTCGCACCGGTGGCACCCGCTGCGCCAACAGAGCCAAGTGCTCCGGCGGCGCCTGCGGCACCGGTGCTTCCGGGCGCGCCCGCGGCTCCCGCAGGCCCCGTTAGGCCTACTGCGCCCGAGGCCCCCTGCGGACCGTGCCCACCCGGCAATCCGGCGGCACCCACCGGGCCGACCGGCCCCTGCGGACCCGCCGTCGACCACTGCAGCAGTGTTTCATTCTGGCCGCAGGTAGGAGTTCCCTGGTTGGCGGATCCAGCTGCGACCACGGGAATCCGCATTTGCGCGGACGCGTTGTCGATGCAGGCAAATACCGTGCTGGTTTGGGCCGTCATTGGAACGACCGCCAAGGCAAACAGTAGGAGGAGTTTCGCGTTGCTGTGTCCTGATGTCATGTCTGTCTCTGCCTGTTCCTAGTAAGTTACGGTGCCCATGTTGACATTGGCGCTGCCCACCGTGACGGCGGAGGATGTCTGCTGCGCCCCGGTCGAATCATAGATCAGCATCGTATAGCTGCCGGTCGGCACGTTGTCCAACTGGAACGCTCCGCCTGTGGTGGTCGTCGCCGTAATGGTGCTGCCGCGCAGGGAGATCAGCGCCCCCACGATGGCCGAGCCGTTGTGGAACAACGTCCCGTTGACGGTGTAGACGGATGCTCCCGTCGAGCCAGTCGCGCCTGTTGTACCCGCCGCACCGTTGCTGCCGGTGGTACCCGTGGCCCCGGTGGCTCCTGTAGCGCCCGTTGCACCTGTCGCCCCCGTTGCTCCCGTGGCTCCGGTCGCACCCGTCGCGCCAGTGGAGCCGGTGGTTCCGGTGGCACCGGTGTTGCCTGTCGCCCCGGTGGCACCCGTTGCACCCGTATTGCCAGTGGCTCCGGTTGCCCCGGTCGCACCGGTCGCGCCCCTACCTCCCGCAGCTCCGGCAGCTCCGGCCGACCCGGTGGAACCCGTCGCTCCCGTTGTTCCGGTAGCACCGGTGGCTCCGGTGTTGCCTGTCGCACCTGGAAGTCCAGCCGGACCGGCGCTGCCAGTTGCACCGGTGGCACCGGTTGCGCCCGTGGCACCGGACGGTCCGCGCGCCCCCGAAAGGCCCCGGGGCCCCTGGGCACCGGTATTGTTCCATTGGTAGCGGGTCTCACCGGCGGCACAAGCCACGCCCGCCGCCACGAATCGCATCTGGGACGTCGCCGTGACACAAACCGAAATGGGTGACGTGCTCACCGTCTGGGCCGGAAGTATCCCGGCGATGGCCAGTAGGCAGACCAAACCCGGCAATGCTCGCTGACTGAAGATTCTGGAATTCATCTGTTCGCCTCGATTCCCATTTCCGTTAGTAGGTCAGAATCCCCAAGTCCACTTGGCTGCTGGCCACCGTTACCGAAGTCGTGATGGCATAGCGTGGCTGGTTGCCGGTGCCAAAAGTAAAAGACCACGGTGCAAACGGATTGGTGTTTTTTGACACGTTCAAGGTGTAGGTACCCGCGGGAATGTTGGTGAATTGGAAAGCTCCTCCAGGCCCCGTGATTCCAACGTAGCTGTAGCCTTCGAGGAAAACCTGTGCCCCAACGACCGGATTCCCGCCCGTGAAAACGGTGCCGATGATCGAGCCGCCCGCCAAGCCGGAGGTACCGGTCGGACCTGTCGCACCCGTGGCACCCGTCGCTCCTGCCAATCCGGCGCCGCCAGTGCCTCCCGTGGAGCCCGTCGTCCCTGTATTTCCTGTCGCGCCGGTTGCACCTGTGGCTCCCGTGGCGCCCGCCGATCCTACCGAGCCCGTGTTGCCCGTTGCTCCTGTAGGTCCCGTGGCCCCGGTCGTTCCCACAGGCCCCTGGCTCCCCGGAAGACCCTGGAGTCCCGTGCTGCCAGTCGATCCCGTAGGACCAGTCGCGCCCGTGGCTCCCGTCGTGCCGGTCGACCCGGACGCACCAGCCTGGCCTGTGGCCCCGGTCGCGCCCTTCGCCCCGTCGGCTCCCGCCGGACCCGTGGCTCCCGTTCCGCCCTTCACACCTGCCGTACCGGGCAACCCCACCAGCCCAGGTGCTCCCTGAGGACCCTGGGGCCCCTGCGGGCCAGTAATATTCCACACAAACCGCGACTCGGTGGAATCGCACGCCGTGGTGGAGCTGACGAAGCGCACCTGACCCGCCGAGCCGGAATTTGCCGTCGGCTGCACACAGGCATACATCTGTCCGGTCTGCGCCAGACCGGAAACCGCACTTCCCAGCAGGACCGGGATCAGAGCCACACAACGAATGAACCGCATTCCAATTCCTTCCATTTACTTTGTCGGCACCGTCGCTAGCGCCTTGTCCACCAATGATTTGAACGCCGCATAGGGCAGAGCCCCCGAAAAGCGGTCGCCCTCCAAGGTTGTCGCCGCAGTCCGGCCAATTACGAAAGTGGGTGTTCCGTCCACCCCCACCGTCGCCGCATACGCTTGGTTGGCCTTCATCTCGCTGGCAAACCGGGCCGCATCGGCGGTGCAAGCCGCAAAGGCACCCGCATCCAGACCCAGATCCCGTGCCAGTGTCGTGAAAAGCTCGGGCGAAAGGCGCTCGTTGTTCATCAGGATCGCCTCCCGCATCGCCGGGCCTTTGCCCAGATCCGCCGCGCACCGGGACGCCTTTGCGGCGGCTTCTGCCAATGGGTGGATCGAGGACAGCGGAAAGTCGTAGCTAAGGAAACGCACCTTGCCCGTAGCGATCAGTTCCTTGCCGATTTCGGGATACGCATCGGACCGGAACTGGCGGCAGAACGGGCACTGGAGGTCCGTGAATTCCAGAATTGTGACCGGGGCGTCGGCCCGGCCCTCCGTGTAGGACGAAGGTAGGACGGGAACCTTGACCGCAACCGGGGCGTCCGGTCGCGCTGGCCCCGCCTGGCCCGCGACCAGCTTCTCCAGCAGGCCGCGCATCGCCTTCAATTCCTCCAGAATCTGCTCGTTCTGTTTCTCCAGTTTGGATGTCGACTGGGAATAGGCGGGCACCGCCAGCAGCAGCGCCAGACTCGTAGCGAGAAAACGGGGTGTCATCCTAGGCCCGGTGCCGCCGCAGTCCGAGGGCCAACAACGCCGCGCCGCCGAGCAAATACGTGGCCGGTTCGGGCGCTTCAGAGCCGGGCATCGTGTCGCTGAACGTGAAGTCCACGTAGCCATCCCCGCTGTTCGTGCCCAGGTGCAGGTTCTGGTGGGTCACCATTGAATGCAGGTACGACCCGCCGCCACCGCCGCCCGTGTTGGCACCATCGCCGCCGCCACCGCCGGAGTAGCCGCCGCCACCGCCACCGCCCTGGTAGCCGCCGCCGCCGCCGCCCCCGAAGCCACCGTTGGCATACTGGGTGCAGCAAACATCGCCGCCATCTCCCAGGCCACCGAGGAACGTGAAGGCCCCGAAGCCGCCCAGTCCGGCACCATACGGCGCAAGGTAGGTGTCGCCCACACCGTCGCCGCCGTTGCCGAGCCAGCCGCCCCCGCCGCCACCGTTGCTGCCGCCAGTGTTCGTAGCTCCGAGGCCGCCAAGGCCGTTTGTGCCACCGAGGCCGTCAAAGTCTCCCTGGCCAGCATCACCGCTGGTGCCGGTCAGCGCATCGCCGCCGTTCACACCGTAATAGCCCGCGCCACCGCCGCCGCCAGCCACGAAGTAGGGATTCATTTCACCCACAAGATAGATGAAGCTGGCCCCGCCGCCGCCGCCGCTGAACCCGGAACCGAAGTCACCGGTGGAACCCTGTCCACCCACCACGATCTTCAACTGGGTTCCTGCTGTCAGGTAGAGATCGCCCGCGACGACCGCGCCCAAACCTCCCGTGGCTAGATACGCACCGCCACCCTGCGCCCCGGCAACGCTGAAACTATATGTGCCGGTGGCAGCCGCGGTGAAATCCGCGATCGAACCCGTGTAGGTCACCGTGCCAGCCAGGACCGGGGCCGCAAAGATGACAAACGCCAAGGCGAAACGCCCAAGAAGAGACTGAAGACACGTAACCTGCATATCCCTAAGGAACCTCCGAATCAATGAATCGCCCTCTTTTCTTGGAGTTTTGCATAGCCGGCTACCAGCGGGCAACCGGAGCAGCCCAGGAAGAGTACTGGTAATGGTACTGGCTCGGTGTACTGGACTTGGGAACCCGGGTGTGATAAAGGTTACAGTCGGGTAATGCTCTGAAAACTTCGGTCACTTGGCGAAATAGCCGGTTTTCGATCTGGCCATGTACCCCGGCCGATTCACGCGGATGGAAACTTTGCGGAACGAGCCGTCGCGGGCCGGATTGCTGCTGACGTAGCCGATGTCGTAAATCGACCGCAACTCCTCCGCCACCTGCTTCAGGGACTCGCCCACCCCCTGCTGTGCGGCGTCGAAGGCCCTTCCCCCGGTTTCGCGGGCAAGCCGCTCCATCTCCTTGATTCCATAGCGGTTGCGGGACGTGAGCCGACCATGTCTCGAAGGTTCCGTGTAGCGTACGGTGTAGATCGGAGCATCCACGTTCTGCGCGTCCGCAATCGCGTCCATCAGATCGTGGGCGCTCGAATTGTCCTCCCCGTCGCTGAAAAGCAGGATCGCCTGCCGGCCGCCCGCCACCCCGCCCAGCTTTCCTGTCGCCACCGCGTGGACCGCGTCGAACAGTGCCGTCCCGCCCGCCCGGGTCTCGTCGGGGTCCAATTCCGGATAATGGCGGTCCCCCTTGCCGAATCGCGCCACCGCTTCCATCACCGCCTGTGGCGAGTTGGAAAAATCACTCACCAGCCGGAGATGGTTGCCAAAGCAGACCGCAAGCGCCTGGTCCCTCTTGGAAAGCGCAGCTCCCAGGAACCTCTCAAGATCGTGGTTGTGCTGCTTGATGAAGCGGTCCTGGCTCCCGCTCACATCCAGCAGGACGGCCAGGCTCAGCGGCGTGTCGGCGGACCGCCCGAAGAACCGCACATCCTGCTTGACGCCATCCTCATAGATCTCGATGTCATCCTTGCCCAGCCCGGAAGCCAAAGCTCCGGAGCCGTCGCGTACTATGAAAGCGACATTCACCAGGCTTACGTCGACTTTGATGGAGACTGGCTCCTGGGCAATGCAGGCCGGTAGAAGGCAGAAAATCCAGAGGAACACGGAGCGTCGCACGCCTGAGATACGAATGGAGCCGCGAATGAGTTTGCAGAAAAGTGTCGATGCGGCAATGACGGCGCATCGGATGGACCGGTTTGGCCCCCGCATCGGCGTCGCGGTATCCGGTGGTGCAGATTCGGTGTTCCTGCTGGGGATTCTGGTGGAACTCGGCTTTGCCGCGGCGGTGCTCCACGTCAACCACAAATTGCGGCAGGAGGAATCGGATGCCGACGAGGATTTCGTCCGCCAGCTGGCCGCCGACGCCGGATTGCCGTTCCACACCGCCGCCATGGCCCCAGGCGAGGGCAATTTGGAACAGGAGGCCCGCCGGCTCAGGTACCGCTTCTTCAGGGAGGTCATTTCCGAGGGAATTTGCGACGCTGTCGCCACCGGCCACACCATCGACGACCAAGCCGAAACCGTCATCGGGCGCCTCGTACGGGGTTCTGGCACGGCGGGGCTCCGGGGCGTCCTCCCGGTAACAGCCGAGCGGATAGTCCGCCCGGTTCTAGGACTTCGTCGTCACGACATTCGCAAATTTTTGATTGAAACTGGCATCCCATGGCGCGAGGACAGTTCCAACCAGACCTCCGACTTCCTGCGAAACCGTATCCGGCATGACCTGATGCCGCGTCTGGAAAACATCAATCCGTCTGTCGCCGAGACCCTCGCGTCCACCGCACTCCTCGCGCAGGACGAGGAGGAATACTGGGACGCGGAGATCACCCGGCTCGCACCCCGACACTATCACCTCGAAAAGGGGGCCGTTCTCATCCGAACCGGCCCATTCATGGCCGAGCCGGTCGCAGTCCAGCGCCGAATGCTGCGGCGCGCATTCAGCCTGGTCCGAGGCGACCTCCGGCGCATCGATTTCGCCCACATCGAGGCAGCCCGCGCCCTAATGGCCTCGGCCGATGGCAGCGGTCGAATCCAGCTTCCGGGCTTGGACGTCTTCCGCTCCTTCGACTGGGTTCGAATCGACCAACCCGGATGGAGTTCCGCCACCGACCGGAACTTCGAAGCCGAAATCGCAATCCCCGGCACAGCGACATTGCCTGAACGCGGCTTGTCCCTTCAAATCGAACTGGTTACGGAAACAAGCGTATATAATGATTGCAGGAACACACTTGCGGGCGAACGACTGGCTGGCAGGTTGACGCTCCGAAATTGGCAACCCGGCGACTGTTATGCGCCTCAGGGAGCCTCGGAGTCGGTAAAGATCAAGACATTGTTTCAGGACCACCGGATACCGCTGTGGGAACGACGTTCCTGGCCGGTTCTGGTGCAAAACGGAATTCAGGGTGGGCGGATCATATGGAGTCGGCTTTTCGGAGTCGACCGGGAGTTCGCCGCAGGACCGGAAAGCACGGGATTTTTTCTGGTGCGGGACCTGTTACCGGAAGTTACGGAATCGAAATAACAGGATTCCGCGTCTATGGGATTAGATGGCCTTGAGTGGCGGGCCCAGCGAATTGGAATCGCGCCAAGCGGGGACGCGGGCGCGGAGGTATCGTGAACTCTAACGTAAAGAACGTCATATTCTGGATCGTCTTGATCTGCGTGGCTGTCCTCCTCTGGGCCGTCGTGCGCCAAGGCCACAGCAAGCCCGACCGCGCGCTGAACTTCAGCGAGTTCCTCACCGAGGTGGAACAGGGCAACATCAAGGACGTCAACATCAACGGGAACGAAGTCAAAGGCGACTTCAACAACGGCAAGGACGCCTTCCACACGATCGTCCCAGCCAACTACCCGAAATTGTTCGATTTGCTCTCTGACAAAAAGGTAGCGATGACATTCGCCGACCCCAGCTCCAACGGTTGGGTGTCGATGCTGGTCCAGTTCTCCCCCTTCATACTCATCATCGGTTTCTGGATTTTCATGATGCGGCAGATGCAGAGCGGCGGAAACAAGGCGTTGAGCTTCGGCAAGAGCCGGGCCCGCCTGCACTCCACCCAGCAAAGGAAAATCACGTTCAAGGATGTCGCCGGTGTGGATGAAGCCAAGGAAGACCTCCTCGAAATCATTGACTTCCTGCGCGAACCGGCCAAATTCCAAAAGCTCGGCGGTCGGATTCCCAAGGGTGTCCTGCTGATCGGTTCGCCTGGAACGGGTAAAACGCTGCTTGCGCGCGCAGTGGCCGGTGAGGCGAACGTACCGTTCTTCTCCATTTCCGGTTCCGATTTCGTCGAAATGTTCGTCGGCGTCGGTGCCAGCCGCGTCCGCGATCTCTTCGAACAGGGCAAGAAGAACGCGCCCTGCATCATCTTCATTGACGAAATCGACGCCGTCGGACGCCATCGCGGTGCCGGTCTTGGCGGTGGACACGACGAACGCGAGCAGACCCTCAACCAGCTACTGGTCGAAATGGACGGCTTCGAGTCCAATGAAGGCGTCATCCTCGTTGCCGCAACCAACCGCCCGGACGTGCTCGATCCGGCCCTTTTGCGCCCGGGTCGTTTCGACCGTCGCGTCGTCGTCGGTCGCCCCGATGTTGGTGGTCGCGAAGCGATTCTCCGTGTCCACACCAAGAAAGTGCCCTTGGGCGACGATGTGGATCTCTCTGTCCTGGCCCGTGGGACACCCGGCTTGGCCGGTGCCGATCTGGCGAATCTGGTGAATGAATCGGCGCTCAACGCCGCCCGCCAGAACCGCAAAGTCGTGATGATGATCGATTTCGAAGTCGCCAAGGATAAAATCCTGATGGGTGCCGAACGGAAGTCGATGATTCTGACGGACGCCGAGAAGCGCACCACGGCCTATCACGAAGCCGGACACGCCATCGTCGCCGTTGTGGTTCCGAATGCCGATCCGCTCCACAAGGTGTCGATAATTCCACGCGGCATGGCACTCGGCATCACCATGCAGTTGCCGACCGACGACAAGCACAATTACAGCAAGGTGTACTGCGAGGACCAACTGTCGATCCTGATGGGCGGACGCATCGCGGAAGAGCTGTACTTGAACCAAATGACCACCGGTGCCAGCAACGACATCGAGCGCGCCACCGAAATGGCCCGCAAGATGGTCTGCGAATGGGGCATGAGCCAACTCGGCCCTCTGAGCTTCGGCAAGAAGGAAGAGCAGATTTTCCTGGGTCGCGAGCTTTCCCAGCATCGCGATTACAGCGAAGAGACTGCGATCCGGATCGACGAGGAAGTCAAGAAGATCGTCTCGACGGCCTATGACCGGGCACACGCAATCATCCGCGAAAACGCCGAAGGTTTGGCCAAGGTTGCGGAAGCACTGCTTGTTCGGGAGATCCTCGACGGTGCCGAGGTGAAAACCCTGATGGCTGGCGGAAGCCTGCCGCCGGAGCCGCCCAAGGGTTCGTCCGGCACGCCGGTGGAAACCCAACAGGTCCTGCGGCCGGAATCAACCGGTCGGCGTCTCGGCTTGACCGAGGAGGCGGGTCCCGCCGCTGCCTAGTATTCCCAAATTCCGGACGTATCTGTTCGATCTGGATGGAACATTGCTCGATAGCGCCGTCGATATCTGCGGCGCTATCAGCGACACCTTGGCCCAGCACGTGGCCGCTCCCCCGCCCTTCGAGTACCTCAAGAAATTCGTCGGCTACCACTTGGACGTCTGTTTCGCCGAAGTTCTTCCGCACTACACCCGTGAACAGTTGGACCAGTTGATCGTCACCTACCGCACGCTTTACTTGGCGCGCGGACATGCCGCCACACGGCGCTACGAAGGTGCCTTGGAAGGACTGCAGGCTCTGGGTGGCAGAAAGTCCACAGCCACCACCAAAGGCACGCCCACGACCCGCGCCGTTCTGGAACAGTTCGAACTCCTACACTACTTCGACCACGTGCAAGGCACGGACGGCTTCCCCTGCAAACCGGAACCCGATGTCCTGTTCCGATCCATGGCTGGACTGGGTGCCACTCCCGACGAGGTTCTGTTCGTGGGCGACTCCGCAGCTGATATGGAAGCTGGTCGAAAAGCCGGTGTGAAAATCTGTGCGGTGACCTACGGTTACGGCAACCACGCCGACATGGCAAAGTGGGAGCCGGATTTCTGGATTTCGGATCTACGCGAGCTGTAGCTCCGACAGTTTCGTCTCCTCAGGCACGTCGGTTGGACTTTCGAAGAACAACTTGTAACCGTCTGGATCGTCAATCCGCGTAACCCAAAGACCATTGCCGACAAAGGGTTCCTCGGGATTCAAACCGTTTGCCAACAGCTGCCGATAGTACCCGACCGCGTCGTCGCACATGACGCAGAAGTCCGCGCCCAACCCCAGCTTCCCTTCCGGCACCCGGCCCGGCAGATATTCCTGCAACATCACCGAAATCCCATCCAGATCCAGCCAGCACCAGCGCAACTTCCCCCCCGGCATCCACCGGTGCCGGAACGTGAACCCCAAGCCATCCGTATAGAACCTGACGGATCTGGCCATATCGGACACGTTCAGCATCGGGACCAATTGTTTTGCGTTTGGAGGCGAGCCCATAGGAAAACTGTACAACGGGCCCCAAAACCAAAAAGGCCGGAGCGCTAACAGCGCTCCGGCCATTTTGTCGAACTGTCACCAGAAACTACGCCAAGTCGAACTTGGTCTGGTGCAGAAGCGGATCGCTCTTCACCAAAACCGACTTGCCAATGATCTCCTCGATCTCCTGCAGGAACTGGTTCTGGTTGCTCTTCAGCACCTTCGCCACATCCGGGTTCACGCGCAGCATGATGGTTCCCTGCTTCTCCTCGGCCAGTGCCTTCTTCATGCGGGACGCCTCGGAGAGGATCTCACTGATGATGGTCTGAACCGACTTGACATGGCCGGCACCCTCGCAATACGGGCAAGGCGAGCACAGGGTCCGCTCCAGTGACTGCTTCACACGCTTCCGGGTGATCGCAACCAACCCGAAATCGTTGAACTGGAGGATCTTGTACGGAGCGCGGTCGGAACGCATGGCGTCCTCAAGCGCCAGCATCACCTTCTGCCGGTTCTTGCGGTCATCCATGTCGATGAAGTCGATCACGATGATGCCGCCCAAATCACGCAGGCGGATCTGGCGGACAATCTCTTTGATCGCGTCGGAGTTGACCTTGACGATGGTGTCTTCCAGACGGTTCGACTTGCCGACGTACTTGCCGGTGTTGATGTCGATCGCCACCAGAGCTTCGGTCTGGTTGATCACGATATACCCACCGGACTTGAGCCACACCTTCGGCCGCAGGGCCTTTTCGAGTTCATTGGTGATGCCGAACTCGTCGAAGATCGGAGCGGGACGGGTATACAGCTTGACACGGCCAACCAATGCGGGCTGGAAGCGCTCCACAAAACGGAGAATGCTCTCGTAGTGCTCTTCGTTGTCAACCCAGATGGTCTTGAACGAAGTGGTGAGCTGGTCCCGGAGGATGCGTTGGACCAAGTCCAGATCGTGGTGCAGTAGAACGGGAGCCGGCTTCCTCTCAGCCTTGTGGCGCATGTCGAGCCACAGGTTGTAGAGGAACTGCATGTCGTTCTTGAGCTCCTCCTCGGTCTTGTTCTCGGCGGCGGTACGGCAAATGAACCCGCCCGGTAGACCTTGGCGCTGCGCCTGGACAATCTTCTTGAGCCGTTGGCGCTCTTCATCCGACGGGATCTTGCGGGACACACCCGCGTGGTCCACAGTCGGCATGTAAACCACAAAGCGGCCCGGCAATGCGATGTGGGAGGTGATCCGGGCACCCTTCTGCGCGATCGGCTCCTTCGCGATTTGGACGATGATTTCCTGGCCTTCCTTCAGGAGGTCTGAAATCGATGGAAGCACAGGCCGCTCACGGTCGGGACGCTCGGCGCGTTCGGTGCGCTCGGGACGCTCCGTGCGTTCAGCCCGCTCGCCGCCTCGGTCACCACGGTCGCGCCCACGACGATCATTGTTACGTTCGCCACGATCATTGTTACGGTCATTGCCGCGTTCGCTGTTTCGTTCACTGCCGCGTTCACGGTCGGGACGCTGTTCAGGTGTACGCTCAGCAGTACGCTCAACTGGAACATCTTCGCGAACTTCCACGATCCTCGGTTCGCTGGAGGCCGTATCCACAACGGGAACGGCTTCGCCACGCGGCTCACCGCCGCCACGGTTCTTGTTGCGGCGTGACCGGCGGGAGACGCGGTGCGGGTAGCGCTGGCCCTGCTCACGCAGAGTTGCCGTCAAGCTGGTGGGAATCCGGGCTGGCTCGGGTCCCTCCTCGGCTGCTTCGACGGGAGATTCATCATCCCCAGAATCGTCCCCGGCTTCATCGGCCGCTTCGTCACCAACGGACTCATTCTCTTCGCCGACTGCATCGGCCACATCAGTCGAATCAGCGACCTCCGCCGGAGCGCCTTCGGCGGATTCAGACGGCTCTTCGACGGCTGGAGCGGCTTCTGTAGCTACCTCAACAACTGCTTCGACCGGATCGGCCTCGATGGCGGCAAGGGGTTCGTCCACCACCTCAACCACTTCAATGACTTCCACTTCCGCAGCAATCGCGGGCGCAATGTCGAGAAGCGGCACCGCGGCGGTCTCCTCGGCGATAGCCTCTGCAACGGCTTCGGAAATCAGTGCCGCAACCTCAGCCTCCAATTCGGCAACGGTAAGGCCGGTCGGCAACGGCTCTTCCACAGGGTCGGATTCGGCGACGACTTCAACAGACTGCAATTCTTCCGCAGGTGCACTTTCGACGGAATCAGATGCTGCATCGACAGATTCCGGGTCGGCGGCTCCTGTTTCGATAGCGTCTGTTTCGACCGCGTCTGCTTCGGAAACGACAATCTCGTCCACTTCCTCCACATCGTCTTCGGACTCTTCGACCGAAGGTGCGGAATACTTGGCCAGGGACTCGCCCGGGAGGACCATGAAATCGTCCACAGGACCGGTCGTAATCGTTTGTACCGGGCTATCTTCCTCTTCCTCATCGGCACTGGCTTCGATGGAGGGCTCGGAACCGGGCGTGAAGAACTTCGAATCCGGCAAACCACCCGGACCGCGTCCGCCCCGACGGCGGCGACCACGACGGCCACGACCGCCACGGTCATTGTTCTTATCCGAACCACCGCGGTCACCACTGCGTTCAGGTCCACGGTCGGCGGTCGCTGCGGGCTTCTGTTGCTCCCGCGGGGGGTCTTGACGACGTTCCGCTACCGGTGCGGGCTCGGAAACCGCGACCTCCAAAACCGGAGCGGCTTCAATTTCAGGAAGTGCCTCTACCTTCGGCCCGCCGCCTCGATCCATCTTGAAGACCTTGTCTTCGACGGTACTGACTACAGCATCGTACTCGTCGTTGTCCTCGAAGAAGTCGGACACGTAGAGGAACGCATCGCGCTCCAACCCGATGTCCACAAAGGCGGACTGCATGCCAGGCAGGACACGTGTTACGCGCCCCTTGTGGATGCTGCCGGCAAGGGAATACTCTTTTTCGCGCTCGTGGAAAATCTCGACCAGTTGGTCGTCCTCGAGAATCGCGACTCTCGTCTCGTGCCTTCCGGTCGAGACGATCAGTTCTTTCGACATCTAATTCCTCCCGTTGGGCTCCGCGAAACAGAGCTCCGAAGCGAGAGAATCCTAGACCCGGACCAACGTAGTACGCCCCGATTCAGAGCCCCGCGTAAGGATCGGTGCGTCCCACCGTTTCCAGTGGTCCCGCCCAACCAACAAATGTAAACTCACGCCAGCCGGAGGGTGGAGGATCGGATACACGGAATCCCGCGCGCTCGACACCCGAACATCGGCCAATGGGGAACCTACTTGCCCTTTTCGGCTTGCCACATACATCGCCGGGGTCCGATTCGCATTCACGTCCCGGATCCTGGAGTCTCTGGCGGCTCCCAACTTAACTTCAAACCCAAACATCCAACGTTGTTAGTGCCCTGAGCCGGATTCCAAGGACCACCCCGCCTCATGGCGGGCAATAGCCCCCTCCCGTCCGACCCAATCAAAACTGCTCAGTTGACAAACCTTCTCACCCGGACGCTGTTCACCAGACCGAGCATCAAAAACGTGGACCAGATGCTCGACCCGCCGTAGCTCATCAGCGGAAGTGGAATCCCGGTGACGGGCATGCGCCCTACTACCATTCCTACGTTTACCAGTATATGAAATAACAGAAGCGCCGCAACACCCATGCAGATATAAACTCCCGCCCGGTCGGGGGAAGTTTGTGCATCCTGCACGATTTGCATCAACAAAACAAAGTACAACAGCAGCACGAAGGCCACGCCGACAAAGCCGTGCTCCTCCGCGAAGGTCGAAAAAATAAAATCCGTGTGGGGAACAGGGAGGAATCGGAGCTGTGTTTGGCTCCCCCTCGTCACCCCTTTGCCCCAAGTTCCGCCCGCACCCACGGCAATCTTGGACTGGATCAAGTGGTAGCCCTTGCCCTGGGGGTCGCGCTCCGGATCCAGAAAACTCACAATCCGGTTCTTCTGGTAATCCTCCAAGTGCGTGTAGCCGATCGGGATAACGATCAGCGCCACCACCGCAATCGCCACCCAATAGCGCCACGGAAGGCCCGCCACAAAAATTCCAATCGCAAGAATTGGCAGATACGTCAGCGACGTTCCAAGGTCCGGCTCCTTGGCGATCAGTGCCATCGGGAGCAGCACCAAACCTGCCAGCTTCATCATGTCCTTCAGATTGAGAACCTCAGTCCCAAGTTCCGTCAGAAACCGGGCCACAAGGAGGATCACTACGATCTTGGCGAACTCCGAAACTTGGAAGCGAAAGCCTCCCGGAAACTGAATCCAGCGCGTGCCGCCCATCGCCTTCTTGCCGAAGACCAGAACGAACAACAACAGGCCGAGCGACGCCAAGTACGCCGGGTATATTTGCTGGACCAGCGAATGGTAATCCATCCTCGACGTCACCCACATCAGGAAAATGCCGAAGACGATGTACAGCAACTGCTTCCACCAGGCACCCTGCCAGACCGTGTCATGCGTCGCGCTGAAGATCTGGACTACGCCCAAGCCGCAAATGATCAGCACAATCGCAAGCATCGCCCAATCAAAATCCTTGCTATTCGCAGCCGGGAACAACTTACTGGCCCCCTTCCCGGTGCACCGGAGTCAACGCGGCACCGACCGCAGCCGCCGGATTGTGCCGCTGGAGTTCGGCCTCGGCCAGCCGCACCTTCTTGTCGAAGTATGCCTTCATCACGTCCCTGGCTATCGGAGCGGCGTACTGGCCATGGAGGCCGGCATTCTCCCACAACGTTGCGATCACTATTTCAGGCTTGTAGCAGGGGGCAAACTCCACAAACCACGCGTTGTCCTTGAAGTCCTTGTGGAGCTTTTCGTACTCCGCCGAAGCCCGCTGCGCCGAGCCCGTCTTCCCGCAAACGTCGATTCCCGGCAACCGTGCGCGTCCACCGGTGCCGCCCTCATTGACGACGCCGTACATCCCATCGATCACTTTCTTCACGTTCGACGGTGTCAGCGTCCATTCCTTGGGCTTGGTCTTGCCCGTGTCGGCTTCGACAAGGTGGGGCCGATGCCAAACGCCCCCCATTGCCAAGCCCCCGATGGCCCGGGCCAACTGCAGCGGTGTCACCGTAAGAGCGCCCTGCCCAATGGAAACGGAAATCGTTTCACCCGCATACCATTTCTGCCGGTAGTTCCTCAGTTTCCATTCGGGTGAAGGCACAATGCCCACAGCCTCGTTCGGCAGGTCAATCCCGGATTTCTCGCCCATGCCCGCCTGCTTGGCATAGAACGCCAAGGTGTCGATGCCGGTGCGATTTCCCACATTGTAGAAGTACACGTCGCAGGATTGCGCCAAGCCCTTGTGCAGCGAGGTTGAGCCGTGGACGGACCAGCAACCATGCCGGTGGCCGTAGAAATCCGCAGCCCCACCACAGTTAAAAGCTGTATTTTCATCAACATTGCCAGTCTCCAAGCCAGCCAGGGCGACGAACGGCTTGAATGTGGACCCCGGTGCCAGCTGCGCCTGAATGGCCCTGTTCAGCAACGGATTGGCCGGATCGGACGTGATCTCCTTCCAATCCTTGGTGCGAATCCGCACAGCGAATTTGTTAGGGTCGAAACTGGGCCGCGACGCCATCGCAAGCACCTCGCCATTGTTCGGATTCAGCGCGACAACAGCGCCGCGCTTGTCACCCAGCGCAAGCTCCGCCACCACTTGGAGATCCAGATCTATCGTCAGTTGCAGGTTCTTCCCCGGCACCGCTTCCTTGATACCCAACACTTGATGCTCGCGGCCAAGGTTGTCCACCACCGATTGCCGCTCCCCATCGACCCCCATCAGCGAGTCGTTGTACTCCTTCTCGATTCCCGTCTTACCGATGATTTGGCCCTGGTTGAACTTGGCGTAGTCGGGATTGTCGAGTTCGGACTCGCTGATTTCCCCCGTGTAGCCGATCAGGTGGGCCAGCACGCCGTCCTCAGGATAGAGACGCCGCTGCGATTGGATCAGCTCCATCTCCGGAAAGGTTTCCGGATCGCGGTGCGAATCCACGAACGCCAGATCCGCAGGCGTCAGATCCTCTTTGATAGTGATGGGCTCGTACTTTGGCCGCTTGCGGAAGCGCGCAACCCGCTTCACCAGTTCGTCGTAGTCCAGATGGAGCCCTTCGGCGATCGCGCGCAGATGCTCGTCCCGCAGGTTCTCGCGCGACAGAATCAGCCGCCACGTGGAATGGTTGTCCACAATCACACGGCCATCCCGGTCCAAGATCTTGCCCCTTGGCCCGACGATCGGGAAGGACTTGATCCGATTGCGCTCCGCCCGCTCACTGTAAATTTCCGGGCTCTTGATTTGGAGCTCCCAGAAGCCGGAAACCAGAAACAGAAAAACCGCGACAGCAACGTACTGGAATGCGGCCATTTTGGCCGCGGCAAATTTCGGGTCGTCCCGCCGACGAATCTTGGGCGGGAGGGAGTGTACTACGGTACTTGGATCGGGTGTGGGGAAGGACACTGAGGCGCGCGACGCTAGTCCTAGGTTAACAGAAACTGGCCGGAACCTCTGATTTGGTTCGATTTACCGGGATGGATCGTTGCCGGATGTCTCGGCCGCAGGCACTGGAGGCGATCCCATGGGCTGGTTCCGCGGACCCAAGCCCAGTTCTATCAGCGCCGGAGCCGTAATCTTGCCCGTTGCGGTCAAGTTTCGGTCGGTCTGGAACTTCTTCAACGCCTGCGTGGATTCCGCGTCCCAAATGCCATTCGGTTCGGACTTCAGGTAGCCCTGGGTTGCCAAAGCCTCCTGGATCTCCTTGTACCGGTCCGCCGTGGGCTGGGTCTGGCGATAGCGCCGAGCCACCGCGACCGGCCTTGCAGGACCCTTGCCTTTAGTCAATTTAGGCGAATTTGCATTCCGCGCCGCCGACGACGGACGAACGGGCTGCGATCCCCCCTTCGCCGAAGCAGTCCCGGACTTCTGCCCGGTCTTTGACGGCACCGATTTTGAGGTCGCTGATTTCGAAGCCGACGACTTTGACGCCGTCCCTGTATTCTTGGCCACAGCCTTCGGCGCAGGTTTGGCGGCTACCTGGCCGGATTTCTTGGCCGTCGTCTCGGCAGCTCCAAGCGCAGCCATCGTACAGCCTGCAGTAACCACGACTAGTGCCAAATTTCGAATCATAGGCGAAAGGGTCTAGTTGCTTAGACGTACCGAATCGTCCTATCGTATCAGCTCCAATCACTCGTGGAGGCAAAATTTGTCGAAAACGTGCATTCACGACAGCAACTGAATATCCACAACCTTGGATGTTGCCACCAACTTGTGCGCAGGGTGCCAAAACTCCAATCGCATCCCCCGTCCTATGTAGCCGGGCTTCAACATCGAACCGCCCCAGTTCCCTCCCCCTATCAACACCTCCACCGGCTCGGCGCAATATTCCGGGTGGCCGCTGATCCGGGCATTCAAACCCGTCAGCTTCTCAATCGAATAGGTGTGGTGCCGGGTGGACACCTGGAGCTGAGCACCGGGCGGAAGATCCCCCATGTGCACGCCGATCTCAATCCCGGAGGACGACGCCCCCGCATCCATTGCCAACGATGCAACGCTGGCCGGATGAATTGCAACAATCTCGTTCACAATTACCTAAGCGCAAACCAGATCAAAAAGAGGCCATCCGGCGCAACATCCTCCCAATATGAGAGAAATTCACTGTGGACCGACGCGCAGTCCCGCCGCAAAAGTCGCTCCAATTCGCCACGCTCAAACCAGCGCTCCCAAGCGGGCGTCTTGAAACGGCCCCAGTGCTCCACGTTTTTGTCGATGATGACAAGCTTCCCTCCCGGCTTCAGGACGCGGCACATTTCGGCCACAGCCTTGTCGATTTCCACCGCATGCTCCAGCGATTCCGTCGCATACACGCAGTCGAACGAGGCCGCGGCAAATGGGAGTTCCGTCATCAGGGCAGAGACTTTACCCACACTGGCGGGTACACCCGCCAGCATGTCCTCCGAAATGTCCAGCCCGACAATCTTGGCTCCGGGGTTTTGCTCCTGCAGAACCCGGGCGAACCGGCCTTTGCCGCAACCAACGTCCAACACACGTCTATCGGTCAAATCCCCGAAATACTTTAGGAGCTTTTGCACATGTAATATGCGCGGATCGATTGTGGATGGAAAATGTTCCTCGTCCTGCGACGCCTCGTCGAAGCTGCGACGGATTTCGCGGGCGAGCGTGGGGTCCAACGGCTGTGTCGGGGCCAAGTCTGGTGTCCGCAGTGTCGTTAACGGGGGAGGAACCACCGCGGCACCCGACCGGTTGGTCAGGCGCCGCAGCAGTGATTTGAAATTCACGGGAAATTAAGCCCTCGTCAGGAAGATCGGCAAACCGAGCTTGTTGGCATAGCTCGGACGATACCGGTCCTTGTTATACATGTTCTCCACATCCACCGCGCGCGGTCCCAGCTTCGGGTCCGGGATCTCCACAGCCGCGTAAACGCCCTGGTTGATCGCCGTCATTTTGCCCGATTCCCCGCGCTGGATCATGTCCGCCGCCATGCCGGCAAACGTCGACGCCACCATCCGGTCCACAAAATCCGGCGCGCCGCTCCGCAGGTCGTACGTCAGGTCGCTCACCACCGTCTCCTGGCCCGTCAGCTCCTGGATCTTTTCGCTCAGCGCTTCCGCCACGTTCATCTTCTTCCGGTGGCCATAGCCGTCGGGACGCCCGTACTCCTGCACCTCGTAGCCGATCCACTCCGCGCCTTCCGAAAGCAGCACCAGCGAATAGCCGGAGGGATTGTTCTTCTTGTCCTCCACCAGCATTTCAATGAGCCGTTCCGAGTCGACGTTCTTGTACTCCGGAATCACGCACCGCATCGAGTTCACATATGCCGTGTAGAGTGCCGTGTAGCCCGCATCGCGGCCGAAAATGCGGAAAACGCCAATCCGCTCATGGGACCCGATCGTGGTGCGCTGCCGGTCGATGTTGTCCGTCGCCCGGTTCACCGCCGTCGAAAATCCGATGCAGTACTCCGTGTTCCGCACATCGTTGTCCATCGTCTTCGGCACCGCAATCACCTTGAAGCCCAAGCGGTCCAAGTGCGCCGCGTAGCTCAACGTGTCGTCGCCGCCAATGGCAACCAGGTACTCGACTTCCAGCTTCTCAAGATTCTTGATCGTCTGCGACGTCATGTCATAGACCGTCGAGGTGACCCCCCGCTTCGTGTTCTGCGAAACCGGAAAGCTGGTCCCATCCAGAAACGACGGTGTCTTCTTCATCTTGAGCGGGTTCGTACGCGAACTGTGCAGCCAAGTGCCGCCCGTCCGGTCGATGCTGCGGGTGTTGTCCCGGTCGAGGGGGCGCACATAGCGCGCCACGCTGGCCGGATCCTCCCAGTTCAGGTGGGTCAGGCCCTCCCAACCGCGACGGATACCGACAACCTCGCGGCCCATTTCACCCGCCCGATAAACAACCGTCTTGATAACGGAATTGAGACCAGGGACGTCGCCGCCACCGGTCAGGATTCCGATCTTGCCTGCTTTCATTTGCACTCCTGAGGGGATGGTTAAAGGACCATTGTACCGGGACGCGCGTGCCGGTGTTGCATCACCGGAGTTAGATCATGGGCAGGGATCGGGGTTTCGGGCCACGCGGAAAAACCGAATCCAGCAGCGCAACCTCGGCTGCATCCAAGTTCATTTCGCCAGCCCGGCAGTTGTCCCGAACGTGGTCGGGTTTGGCCGATTTCGGTATGGCGAACACGCCCGAATCCCGTGTCAGGTACGCAAGCGCAACCGCCCTGGCGCTGGTGGAACGGGCCGCTGCAATTCGCGCAAGAACCCGTCCACCAGCCGACGACGGCTTCGGAAAGGACCCGGATCCAAACGGGCTGTAGCCAACCACCGCCACCCCGTTCGCCGCGCACCACGGCAACACCGCATGCTCGATGGCCCGTTCCTCCAAATGGTACAGAACCTGGTTGCAAACCATGCGGCCCGGATCGGACACCCTCATCACATCCTCCAAGTCCCCGACGTCGAAGTTGCTCACACCCCAGGACAGGATCCGCCCATCGCGCTGCAGTTGCTCGAATGCCGCGACGGTTTCGGCCAACGGGTGCCGCCCGCGCCAGTGCAGCAAATAGCAATCCAGGTGGTCCGTTCCGAGCCGCTTCAACGACCTTTCACACGCCTGAATGGTCCCGGACTTGGTCGCGTTTGACGGCAACACCTTGGAAACCAGGAAAACCTTGTCCCGACTGCCCTGAATGGCCTCGCCAACCAGCTTTTCGGCCTCGCCCGAGCCATACATCTCGGCTGTATCTATATGGGTTGAACCCAAATGCCCTGCACCCAGTTCGATTCCCCGCCGAAGCGCCGCAATACCTTCTGCACGCGGAGCCGATTCGATGTTCCACGTACCCAGACCCACCTTGGAAACCGGGCGACCCGTGGAACCAAAAGTTCGATACTCCATCCAGCCCTTTACTTCAGACGCGACGCCAGCACCCGCGCAATCGGGTCGGCCGCATCCTTCGGCAATCCCACAACCCCGGCCAGGTAGTGCAATTTCGCAAACGCGTACACCGGGCGCGCGCCATCCAAGCCGAAATAGCCGCCCATGTGCGCCAGATACTCGGTATCCTTCAGTCCCGACTTGATGTCCACCAAAAGGAACGCGGCCTTTTGGTTCGTGTCCGCGTCGATGACGAACATCTGGAATTTCTGGCCCTTCGCCTCGTACTCGCCCAGCGAACCACCCGGCATCTTTGGCAAATCGAGGATGTGGTCCGGAACCACCTTCGATGACACCAGTCCCGCAGGTGGCAACGCCGCCGTATGGTCCACCACCGGAGCCGGAGCCGTAACCGGTGGCGGCGTCTTCGATGCCGTCTCGGGAGCCGAACCGCACCCAGCCAGCAACAAGGCTGCCGACAGAGCTGCCGACAGAGCTGCCGACAGAGCTGCCGACAGAGCTGCCGACAGAGCCGCCCCCGTCGCGCCCCTCATGCCTTCTTGCGTCCCTTTTTTGCCGCAGGCGCGGCCACTGGGACTGCTTCGGACACTTCTGCGCCCGATTCCCCGGCACCCGGTTCACCAGCCGCCGCAGCCGCCGCTGCCGCAGCCGCTTTCTCCGCCTGCGCCGCAACCTTGCGCGGATCAATCTTCGGCGGAGGTGCCTGTTCGTTGCGGAAATCGTGGTCGCTGTGGCAAGTGCGGCAGCGAACCTTCGCCGCCGCGTCGCCCAGCAGCGACACCACCGCATGGTTCATCACCCGCTTGCACTTGACGCAATAATCATCGATATCATCGCCGAGCCTGGCCATGGTGCTGTGCTCTCCTTAGACTTGTGTTCCGGACGGGGAGCCCGGCTGGGGTGGTGCTGGGACCGGAAACGCAATATTGGTCTGCACACCCTCCGGCAGAATCCACCGCGCTTCCTCAAAACCGACATACTTGCAAATTCTCAGCTGCCCCGTGCTCGATTCCAGCGCATCACCCACGTTCAACGGCTTGTCCGTCGCGCGGAGGTGCGCCCACGCGGCATACTCGTTCTCCGCCTCAACATCGCCCCCGGGCTCGTAGTCTTTCACCTTGATCCCCGCAACCCCTGAGACGTGCGGAGCCCAGCGGAATTGCTGGCGAGGATTTTCCTTCATCCGGTGGACGCGAAAACTTGCCATTCACGACTATTGTATATGGAACGCGGTCGTATTGGTGTTCGCCAATCACATCCGCTTGAGTATGTATTCAACGGTCTGGCCGGTTCCGGCAAAATCGACTTTCAACTTGATGGTGTCGCCCTCCACCTTGCCCGCATAGGTCAGCTTCATTTCGTTGCCCTGAAAATTGGCCGTAATCGTGAACGACACGTTGTCCCCCTCGACCTTCCCGCCCTCAAGAACCGACTTTCCCATCATCTGGCTATCGGTCTCGCCCGTCAGCTTGCCCCCTTCCACCTGGAAGGTGAAGGTTCGTTCGATGGGTCCATTCGGACCTTCGGCCGTCCCCTTCCACTTGCCGCCGATATCGGCCGCCAAGGCGGACATGGACATGGTCGCCATCAGGAATAGGGAGAGGAAAAGTTTTTTCATGCATCCACTCTTTCGCGGATCGAGGCGGATGTCAAGGCAGTTGTATTACCAAACCAATAAGATCTTCGCAGCTGCCGCGATTCCGTTGTGGGGCAGGATGGCATCCTGCGCGGCGGTCGCCGACCGGCGCACGCGCCATCAAGGCGCGGACTTGCTTGCGGCTCCGCTGAGTAGGGTAGCGATTCTTCGCTGCCGCCGCCTTTTGGGCGGCGATAACCGGATGTAGCGATTCGCAGTATATGGCACTCTCAGCTTCTGGACGGCAGGCGGCTCATCCAGAATCGTCCAGGCAAAGGCGAAGTTCATTCTTGCCACCGACGGCGAGACGCTGGAGGCCGAGGAACTGGTCTCCGGCGAAACAATCGCCCCGGCCTACCGCGATTTTGCCGCGCACTTCGGCTTCTTCCTCCCGCTGGCGGGAATCTCCACGGTCAAGGAGATCAAGGACAATCCCATCGATGTCCGCGCCACCGGCCGCCTCAACAAGCTCTACATCGAACTCCTGAGGGACAACCCCGAGTGGGCCTCCGAGACGCGCCGCCATGACATGAACCACTTCATGTCACGCCTGATCTTCTGCTTTTTCGCCGAGGATACGGACATTTTCTGCGGCGAGGGCCTGTTTACCCGGACCGTGGATCAAATGAGCGCCAGTGACGGCTCCAACACCCATGAAGTGATCGGGGCAGTCTTCCGCGCCATGAATACCAGGATCGCGGACCGCGCGACCTCGAAACTGCCCGGTTGGGCCGACCAATTCCCCTATGTCAATGGCGGGCTGTTTTCAGGGAGTACCGATGTGCCGCACTTTTCGCGGATCGCCCGTTCCTACCTGCTGCGTGCCGGGGAACTGAGTTGGCGGGAAATCAACCCGGACATTTTCGGCTCCATGATCCAGGCCGTCGCCGATGACGAGGAGCGCGGCGCACTCGGCATGCACTACACCAGCGTGCCGAACATCCTGAAAGTGCTGAACCCGCTTTTTCTGGACGATCTCCGTACCCAGTTGGATGAGGCGGGACAGAATCCGCGCATGCTGCTGAACCTGCGCAAGCGGATGTCGAGAATCCGTGTCTTCGATCCCGCGTGCGGATCGGGCAACTTTCTGGTGATTGCCTACAAGCAGATGCGGGGGATTGAGGCGGAAATCAACCGGCGCAGGGGTGAAGGGGGGCTGCGCTCCGAGATGCACCTCACCAATTTCCGGGGTATTGAGCTGCGGGATTTCCCGGCGGAGATTGCACGGCTGGCGTTGATTATCGCCGAGTTCCAGTGCGATGTGTTGTATCGCGGCCCGTTGATTGCCCGCTCCGAATTTCTGCCGCTCAACACCAAGAACTGGATTACGTGTGCCAACGCGCTACGGCTGGACTGGCTGAGCATCTGCCCGCCTTCCGGTCGCGGTGTCAAGTTTGAGGCGGAGGACCTGTTTTCCACTCCGTTGGAGCAAGCCCAGATCGATTTCGACAACGAGGGCGGCGAGACATACATTTGCGGCAATCCTCCCTAC